>NZ_JBWKXQ010000059.1:0-44093 GCF_059423125.1 Variovorax sp. GW531-E2
GGCGACGGTGGGCGGGGCGGCGGCGAGTCCGGCCGTTGCTGCGGGCAGTGCTTCGGGATCGACGTCAGCGCGCAGCGATGCGATCTGGCTGGTTGCGCTCTATGGGCTGGCAGGCTTTGGTTACATCATTACCGCCACATTCCTGCCAGTGATCGCCCGGCAGGCGCTGCCGGGATCGCCGTGGCCGGATTTCTTCTGGCCGCTGTTCGGGGCGGCCATCATTCCGGGCGCATTGATCGGCGCCCGCGCCCCGGTGCATTGGGACAACCGGCTGCTGCTGGCCGCCGCTTATGCATTGCAGGCGCTCGGCGTCGTTTTTTCGGTGGCCTGGCCGACCATTGCGGGTTTTGCGCTCGGCAGCCTGCTGCTCGGCATGCCTTTCACCGCCATCACGCTTTTCGCCATGCGGGAAGCCCGACGGCTGCGCGGCAATGCCGCGGCCGGGCTGATCGGCTATGCCACGGCGTCCTACGGGGTGGGGCAGATCATCGGGCCGCTGTTTGCGGCGCCATTGGCCCAGCGCACCGGTTCTTTCGAGCTGCCTTTGCTGGTGGCGGCAGCCGCATTGGCCTTGGGCGCGGTGCTGTTTGCCGTGGTCTGGTCGAAATACCGGCGCCCTGTGGCCGCCTGAATACCGATGTCCTTCATTTATGCACGCGAATAGCATATAATTCGAGGCTCACGACCAAACGGGCGGGTACCAACCGCCCGTTTTTTTTGGTCTATGCATTCTCAAGCAGCAATTATTTGGCGTCGTGGCATCCGTGGTGGGCGGGTGCTGCGGCTTGGGCATTGATTCAGAAGGCGCTTTCAAACACGTGGCATTGCAGCAAACAGTAGAACAAACCGTGGCCGGTCTCGGCTACGACCTGGTCGAGGTCGAACGCTCGGCCGGTGGATTGCTGCGCGTGACGATTGATTTGCCCTGGACGCCCCCCACCTCTGAAGATGTGGCGGCCGGCGTGCCCGAACCCTTCGTGACGGTGGAAGACTGCGAGAAGGTCACGCGCCAGCTGCAATTCGCGCTGGAAGTCGATGCGGTCGATTACAAGCGGCTCGAGGTCTCCTCGCCCGGTATCGATCGCCCCTTGCGCAATGAACAGGATTTCGATCGATTCGTGGGCGCGGTGATCGACATCACCCTCAAGGCGCCCATGGGCGCTGCCGCGGCGGGCCAGGTGTCGGCCAATCGCAAGAAGTTTCGCGGCACGCTGGAGCGTGCTGAAGGCGGTTCGGGTTGGCAGATCGTCTGGAGCGATGCGCCCGAGACCAAGCCGGGTCAAAAAGTGAGCAAGAAGCGCGCGCCTGCACCGTTGCATGCGCTGGGCTTCGTATTGGACGAGCTGCGCGATGCGCGGCTCGCGCCGATTGTGGATTTCAAGGGCCGCAAGGCCAAAACCCAACCGGGTTTTTCGGATATTGACGACGGAACGAACGTTCCGGACTGAACAAGAGGAGTGGTGGCATGAATCGCGAAATGTTGATGTTGGTGGATGCGATCTCGCGCGAGAAGAACGTCGAGCGCGACGTGGTCTTCGGCGCGGTCGAATCCGCACTGGCGCAAGCCACCAAGAAGCTCCATCAGGGTGACGTGGATATCCGCGTGGCGGTCGATCGCGACAGCGGCGACTACGAAACTTTCCGTCGCTGGCACGTCGTTCCCGACGAAGCCGGCCTGCAACTGCCCGACCAGGAGATCCTGCTCTTCGAGGCTCGTGAGGAGATGCCCGACATCGAGGTCGACGAATACATCGAGGAATCCGTCGATTCGGTGCCGATCGGGCGCATCGGTGCCATGGCTGCCAAGCAGGTCATCCTGCAGAAGATCCGCGACGCCGAGCGCGAGATGCTGCTCAACGACTTCATGTCGCGCGGCGACAAGATCTTCGTGGGTACCGTCAAGCGTCTGGACAAGGGCGACATCATCGTGGAAGCCGGGCGCGTCGAAGGCCGCCTGCGCCGCAGCGAAATGATCGCCAAGGAAAACCTGCGCAACGGCGACCGCGTGCGGGCCATGATCATGGAGGTCGACCTGACGCTGCGCGGCGCGCCGATCATCCTGTCGCGCTCGGCCCCCGAGTTCATGATCGAGCTGTTCCGCCAGGAAGTGCCCGAGATCGAGCAAGGCCTGCTTGAGATCAAGAGTTGCGCCCGCGACCCCGGTTCGCGCGCCAAGATCGCCGTGCTCTCGCACGACAAGCGTGTCGACCCGATCGGCACCTGCGTCGGCGTGCGCGGCACCCGCGTCAACGCCGTCACGAACGAGCTCGCCGGCGAACGCGTGGACATCGTGCTGTGGAGCGAAGACCCGGCCCAGTTCGTGATCGGCGCCCTGGCGCCGGCGAATGTTTCGTCGATCGTGGTCGACGAAGAAAAACACGCCATGGACGTGGTGGTGGACGAGGAAAACCTCGCGATCGCCATCGGCCGCGGCGGCCAGAACGTGCGCCTGGCTTCCGACCTCACCGGTTGGAAGATCAACATCATGGACGCGAACGAGTCGGCCCAGAAGCAGGCGACCGAGACCGATGCCAGCCGCAAGCTCTTCATGGAAAAGCTCGATGTCGACGAGGAAATCGCCGACATCCTGATTTCGGAAGGTTTCAACAGCCTCGAAGAGGTGGCCTACGTGCCGATCTCCGAGATGCTTGAGATCGAGGCCTTCGACGAAGACACCATCAATGAGCTGCGCGCCCGTGCAAAGGATGCGTTGCTGACCATGGAAATCGCCAAGGAAGAAGGTGTCGAAACCGTCTCGCAGAACCTGCGCGACCTCGAAGGCCTCAATCCCGACCTGATTCCGCAGCTGGCTGAAGCGGGTGTGAACACCCGTGACGACCTGGCCGACCTCGCGGTCGATGAACTCACCGAAATCACCGGCCTGAGCGCCGATGACGCCAAAGCCCTCATCTTGAAAGCCCGCGAACATTGGTTCGCCGGCCAAGAGTGACGGTATGGAGGCACGAAAGCAATATGTCCAGTACCACTGTCGCCGAGTTCGCGAACGAGCTCAAGAAGACTCCCGAAACCTTGCTTGACCAGCTCAAGAGCGCAGGCGTGCCCAAAGCGGCCGCCACCGATGCACTCACGGAGGCCGACAAGCAGCGCTTGCTCGGCTTCCTGAAGGCCAGCCACGGCACGGCCGAGCCCGAGCGCAAGAAGATCACGCTGACCAAGAAATCGACCAGCGAGATCAAGCAGGCCGACGCCACCGGTCGCGCGCGCACCATCCAGGTCGAAGTGCGCAAGAAGCGCACCTTCATCCAGCGCGATGAAGGCCACCCGGCCACGGCCGAAGGCGCGCAGCAGCAGGCGGCCGAAACGTCCGCCGCACCGGCCGCGTCCCAGATCGACGAAGCCGAACTGGCCCGCCGCGAGGAAGACGCACGCCGCCAGGCCGAGCTGATCCGCCGCCAGGAAGAAGAGCTGGCCGAGAAGCGTCGCCAGCGCGAAGAAACCGAAGCCCGCGAACGCGAGCAGGCCGAAAAGGCCGAGCGCGCCGAACAGGCTGAGCAGGAAGCTGCGCGCATCGCCGCCGAGAAGAAGGCCGCTGAAGCCGTCGCCGCTTCGGCCAAGGAAGCCGCGAAGCAGCCGGTGGCTGCCCCGGCCGCACCGGCCGCTGTGGCTGCCGCTGCTGCAGCTGCAGAAACCGCTGCCGTTGCCGAAAAGCAGGCCGCCGACACCAAGCTGGCCGCCCAGAACGCCGCCACGCAAGCCAAGGAAGACGCCAAGGCCAAGGCCGCCGCCGAATCGAAGGCCCGTGCCGATGAAGAAGCCGCCCGCGCCAAGGACCTCGACGAGCGTCGCCGCAAGGCCCTGGCCGAAGCCGAAGCCATCCGCGCCATGATGAACGCACCGGCCCGCGTGCTGGTGCCGCACAAGGCGCCCGAGAAGCCGCAGCCTGAAAAGTCGACGGTCAAGGGCACGCTGCACAAGCCAGCCACGCCGCCGGGCCGTCCGGGCGCCCCTGCGGCCCCTGGCGCCGCAGCGCCGGCCGCTGCCGGTGCCGGCAAGGAAGTCAAGTCCGCCAAGCTCTCGTCGAGCTGGGCCGGCGATCCTGCCAAGAAGAAGGAAATCAAGACCCGCGGCGATGCCAGCGGCGGTGTCAGCCGCGGCAACTGGCGCGGCGGCCCGCGTGGCCGTCGCGGCAACGACCGTGGCGGTCATGACGAGCAGCACGCACCGGCCGCACCGGTCGAGGCGCGCGTGCTCGAAGTGCACGTGCCCGAGACCATCACGGTCGCCGAGCTCGCGCACAAGATGGCCGTGAAGGCGCAGGAAGTCATCAAGCAATTGATGAAGCTGGGCATGATGGCGACCATCAACCAGTCGCTCGACCAGGACACCGCGATGATCATCGTGGAGGAAATGGGCCACAACGCGGTGGTTGCCGCGCTGGACGACCCCGAAGCCTTCACCGACGAGGACGTGTCGGCGCAACAGGCCGAAGCCCTGCCGCGCGCACCGGTCGTGACCGTCATGGGTCACGTCGACCACGGCAAGACCTCGCTGCTGGACTACATCCGCCGCGCCAAGGTCGCCGCGGGCGAAGCCGGCGGCATCACGCAGCACATTGGTGCGTACCACGTCGAAACCGAACGCGGCATGGTGTCGTTCCTCGACACCCCGGGTCACGAGGCGTTCACCGCCATGCGTGCCCGCGGTGCGCAGGCCACCGACATCGTGATCCTGGTGGTGGCGGCCGACGACGGCGTCATGCCCCAGACCAAGGAAGCCATCAAGCACGCGAAGGCGGCGGGTGTGCCGATCGTGGTTGCGATCAACAAGGTGGACAAGCCCGACGCCAACCTGGACCGCGTGAAGCAGGAACTGGTGGCCGAAGAGGTCGTGCCCGAAGAGTACGGCGGCGACGTGCCGTTCGTGCCGGTGTCGGCCAAGACCGGCCAGGGCATCGACGACCTGCTCGAGCAGGTGCTGCTGCAGGCCGAAGTGCTGGAACTCAAGGCGCCGGTGGATGCCGCCGCCAAGGGCCTGGTCATCGAAGCCCAGCTCGACAAGGGCCGCGGCCCGGTCGCGACCGTGCTGGTTCAGTCCGGCACGCTCAAGACCGGCGACGTGGTGCTGGCTGGCTCGACCTATGGCCGCGTGCGCGCCATGCTGGACGAAGACGGCAAGGCCACCAAGTCGGCAGGTCCGTCGATCCCGGTCGAAATCCAGGGTCTGACCGAAGTGCCGCAAGCGGGCGACGAGTTCATGGTGATGGCCGACGAGCGCCGTGCGCGCGAAATCGCCACCTACCGTGCCGGCAAGTTCCGCAACACCAAGCTGGCGAGGGCGCAAGCCGCGAACCTGCAGAACATGTTCACCGACCTGTCGGCGGGCGAAGTGCAGACGCTGCGCATCATCATCAAGGCTGACGTTCAGGGCTCGCAGGAAGCACTGGCCCAGTCGCTGCTCAAGCTGGCGACCGAAGAAGTCAAGGTGCAGATCGTGTACGCCGGCGTCGGCGGCATCAGCGAAAGCGACATCAACCTCGCGATCGCGTCGAAGGCGGTAGTCATCGGCTTCAACGTGCGTGCCGATGCCGGTGCGCGCAAGCTGGCCGAAGGCAATGGCGTTCAGCTGAACTACTACAGCATCATTTACGACGCCGTCGACGAGATCAAGGTCGCGATGTCGGGCATGCTGGCACCGGAGCGCCGCGAAGAGATCATCGGCTCGGCCGAGATCCGCACGGTGTTCGTGGCCTCGAAGATCGGCACCGTGGCCGGCTCGTACGTCACTTCGGGCTCGGTCAACCGCAGCGCGCATTTCCGCCTGCTGCGCGACAACGTGGTGATCTACACCGGCGAAGTCGACTCGATCAAGCGCATGAAGGACGATGTCCGCGAAGTCCGCGAAGGTTTTGAGTGCGGTATCAAGCTCAAGAACTACAACGACATCAAAGAGGGCGATCAGCTCGAATTCTTCGAGATCAAGGAAATCGCCCGGACGCTGTAAGCGTTCGACGCGAAAGAGGCCATGCCGAAAAGAAAAGCAGCCGCACCCAACCGCGCGTTCAAGGTCGCCGACCAGATCCAGCGCGATCTGACGGAGCTGATCGCGCGCGAGTTGAAGGACCCGCGCGTGGGCATGGTCACGATCCAGGCGGTCGAAGTCACGCCCGACTATGCGCATGCGAAGGTCTTCTTCAGCCTGCTCACGGGCGACGTGGCCGAGACCACCGAAGCGCTGAACCAGGCCGCGGGCTTCCTGCGCAACGGCCTGTTCAAGCGCCTGCACATCCACACCGTGCCGACGCTGCACTTTCTGTTCGACCGCACCACCGAGCGTGCGGCCGACATGAATGCGCTCATCGCACAGGCCGTTGCTTCGCGCTCGAAAGACGACTAGCGATGAACGCGCCACGCACACGGGTGCAGCGGCGCCCTGTGCATGGGGTGTTGCTGCTCGACAAGCCGCTGGGGTTTTCCAGCAACCAGGCCTTGCAAAAGGCCAAGTGGTTGCTGCGCGCCGAAAAAGCGGGCCACACCGGCACGCTCGATCCGCTCGCCACAGGCGTGCTGCCGCTGTGTTTCGGCGCCGCCACCAAATTCAGCCAGCTGCACCTGGACGCCGACAAGACCTACGAGGCGGTCGCGCGCCTGGGTGTCAAGACCGCCACCGGTGACGCCGAGGGCGAGGTGATCGCCGAACGCCCGGTGCAGGTGTCGCCAGAAGACCTGGCCCGTGTCCAGGCCCAATTCACCGGCCCGATCCGCCAGGTGCCGCCGATGCACAGCGCGCTCAAGAAAGACGGCAAGGCGCTGTACGAGTACGCCCGCGAAGGCATCGAGATCGAGCGCGCGCCGCGCGACGTCGTCATTCACCAACTCACGCTGACGCAGCTGGATGACACCAGCATTCGCATCGTTGCGAGCGTGAGCAAGGGCACCTACATTCGCACCCTGGGCGAGGACATCGGCGAGGCCCTGGGTTGCGGCGCGCACCTGACCTCGCTGCGCCGCACGGCCACGGGCGGCTTCGGGCAGGCGCAGTGCGTCACCATCGAAGCGCTCGAAGCCATGACCGAAGACGAGCGCCTGGCACGCCTGTTGCCTCCCGAAGCGCTGGTCGACGGCCACAGCCGCGTCACGCTCGCGGCCGAAGATGCCGCACGTTTTCTCTCGGGCCTGCGCCGCCGCGGCGGCTGGGCCGATGCCGAGGCGGTGGCCGTGTTCGGCACCGAACCGCAGGCGTTCCTGGGCACCGCCCACGTGAGCGCCGGCGAACTGATCCCGGGGCGCTTGCTGAACCCCATCGAAATTCAGCAAATTCTTTTGAACGCACCACAGACCGAAGCGACACCATGAGTACCAAGCAAATCCGCAATATCGCCATCATTGCCCACGTGGACCATGGCAAGACCACCATGGTCGACCAGCTGCTGCGCCAGTCGGGCACCTTCGCCGAGCACGAGAAGGTCGTCGACACGGTGATGGACAACAACGCGATCGAAAAGGAACGTGGCATCACGATCCTGGCCAAGAACTGCGCCGTGACCTGGGAAGGCACGCACATCAACATCGTCGACACCCCGGGCCACGCGGACTTCGGCGGTGAAGTGGAACGCGCACTGTCGATGGTCGACGGCGTGGTGCTGCTGATCGACGCGCAGGAAGGCCCGATGCCCCAGACGCGTTTCGTGACCAAGAAGGCGCTGGCCCTGGGCCTGAAGCCCATCCTGGTCGTGAACAAGGTCGACAAGCCCGGCGCGAACCCCGACAAGGTGGTCAATGCCGCCTTCGACCTGTTCGACAAGCTCGGCGCGACCGACGAACAGCTCGACTTCCCCGTGGTGTACGCCTCGGGCATCAACGGCTGGTCGTCGCTCGAAGAAGGCGCCCCCGGTGAGCAGTGGGGCCCCGACATGTCGGCCCTGTTCAACACCATCCTGAAGCACGTGCCGTCGCAAAAGGGTGACCCGAACGCGCCGCTGCAGCTGCAGATTTCCGCCCTCGACTTCTCGACCTTCGTGGGCCGCATCGGCGTGGGCCGCATCAGCCAGGGCACGCTCAAGCCCATGACCGACGTGCTGGTCATGGAAGGTCCGGACGGCAAGACCGTCAAGGGCCGCGTCAACCAGGTGCTGACCTTCCAGGGCCTGGATCGCGTGCAATCGACCGAAGCCGGCCCCGGCGAAATCGTGCTGATCAACGGCATCGCCGACATCGGCATCGGCGTCACCGTTACCGACAAGGACAAGCCTGCGCCGCTGCCCATGCTCAAGGTCGACGAACCGACCCTGACCATGAACTTCTGCGTGAACACCAGCCCGCTGGCCGGCCGCGAAGGCAAGTTCGTGACCAGCCGCCAGATCTGGGACCGCCTGCAAAAGGAACTGCAGCACAACGTGGCCCTGCGCGTGAGCGAGACCGACGAAGAAGGCATCTTCGAAGTCATGGGCCGCGGCGAACTGCACCTGACCATCCTGCTGGAAAACATGCGCCGCGAAGGCTATGAAATGGCCGTGTCCAAGCCGCGCGTGGTGTTCCGCACCGTGAACGGCGAAAAGCACGAGCCTATCGAATTGGTCACGGCCGACATCGAGGAAACCCACCAGGGTGGCGTGATGCAGGCACTGGGCGAACGCAAGGGCGAGCTGGTCAACATGGAACCGGACGGCCGTGGCCGCGTGCGCCTGGAGTACCGCATTCCGGCGCGTGGCCTCATCGGCTTCACGAACGAATTCCTGAACCTGACGCGTGGCTCGGGCCTCATCAGCAACATCTTCGACAGCTACGAAGCCCACAAGGGCGAGATCGGCAGCCGCAAGAACGGCGTGCTGATCTCGATGGACGACGGTGAAATCTTCACCTACGCGCTGGGCAAGCTGGACGACCGCGGTCGCATGTTCGTGAAGGCGAACGATCCGGTGTACGAAGGCATGATCGTCGGCATCCACAGCCGCGACAACGACCTGGTCGTGAACGCCACGCGCACCAAGCAGCTGACCAACTTCCGCGTCTCGGGCAAGGAAGACGCGATCAAGATCACGCCCCCAATCGACCTCACGCTGGAATACGGCGTCGAGTTCATCGAGGACGACGAGCTGGTCGAAATCACGCCCAAGAGCGTGCGCCTGCGCAAGCGTTTCCTGAAGGAAAGCGACCGCAAGCGCGCCGGCCGCGACACGTCGAACGGCTGATCGCCTTCGATCGGCCATGCGCTTGACGCACGGCGCCGCTGTCGGGCTGATGGTCGTCGTGACCCTCATGTGGGGCACGGCGGGCGTTGTCACGCGGCACTTGGCGCAGGCGCACAGTTTCGAGATCACCTTCTGGCGCAGCCTCTTCACGATGCTGGCGCTGCTGGTGATCTTGCCGCTTTGGCGGGGGCGGGCGGTGTTCTCGCTGCTGCGCCGCGGCGGGCGGTCGTTGTGGATCTCGGGCGTCTGCTGGGCCGTGATGTTCACGGCCTTCATGGTGGCGCTGACCCTCACCTCCACCGCGAGCGTGCTGGTCACGATGTCGCTCGGGCCGCTGTTCACCGCACTGGCCGCGCGCCTCTTCATCGGGCACAAGCTTCCCGCGCGCACCTGGGCGGCCATCGTGGTCGCCGGGCTGGGCATCGGCTGGATGTACGGCACGCAGCTGCTGGGCGGTGGCGGTGGGTCGCTCGTCGGCACGCTGGTGGCGCTGTGCGTGCCGCTGGCCGGCGCGACGCAATGGACCGTGGTCCAGCATGCGCACGCCAAGGGGCAGGATGTCGACCTGGTGCCTGCGGTGCTGATCGGCGCGACCCTCTCCGCGCTCGTCACCTTGCCGCTGGCCTGGCCGTTCCATGCCGGCCCCCATGACCTGGGACTGCTGGCCTTCCTGGGTGTCTTTCAGCTGGCGATTCCCTGCGTGCTCTCGGTGCTGTGCGCGCAGGTGCTCAAGGCGCCCGAGGTGGCGTTGCTGGCGCTGCTCGAGGTGATCTTCGGCATCGCACTGGCCTGGCTCGGCGCCGGCGAGACGCCCGCGGCCAGCGTGCTGACGGGCGGCGTGCTCGTGATCGGCGCGCTGGTGTTCAACGAGCTGCTCGCGCTGCGCGGGCGCCGCACCACGCTGGCGGACAGCGCGCTGCCGGGCGCGCACTGACCCTCCGCTGGCCCTCAGCGGCCGAAGAGGTACCAGCCGATCACGATCACGACGGCCACCACGATCATTCCGAAGTTGCGCCAGCTGGCTTGCTGGCTGCGCGCGAACTCTTTGAGCATGTCGGCGGTCTCCTGCTCGTCGGCGGCGACGATCGCCTGGGCCTCGTCGAGGATGCGCCGATGGTCGGCTGCCGTCGCAAAGGCCGGCTCGGCGGCAACACGGGCGCGGAGCGCTTCGAACGGCGCCGTGTCGAGCAGGCCGTCGGTCACCAGCCAGCCCAGTGTGGGGCCCAGGGCGGCGGGCGCGCCGGTCAGGGGCGCAGCACGCAGCGCCAGGTCGCGGGTCTCGGTGTCGATCAGTCCTTCGTTGAACAGCGCGATCACGGCCTCGTGCGTGATGCCGGTCTTGCCGAGGTCCAGCAGGTCGTCTGCGTCGTAGGCGATGTCTTCCGCTTCGGTGAACGCCGCGACGGCCGGCGAGGCGGCTTCGAGGCGTTCCACAGCCGCATCCAGTTCTTCCTCGGCGATCAGGTTCTTGAGGCGCATCCAGGCCAGTGCATGCGCGGGGCCGGGAATCGGTGGCAGGGCTGTGGCCTCGGGGTGTGCGAGCGCGGCATCGTGCTGCGCGTCGGTGATGAGGCCGTGAGACACAAGCGCGTGGAAGGCATCCGGGGTGGTGTCGGCAAAAGTCATCGGGCCATTCTGCCGTGCACCATGAAAAAAGCCCCGGCGGATGCCGAGGCTTTCGTGGGTGGCGGCGCCGGTCAGGCCGGCGCCATCACATCGACCGCATCAGGGACGGGCAACCTTCCAGGCACCGTTGGCCACGCCGTCACCGGTCTTGTCGCCGGCCTTGGTGTCCTTGGCCCAGTAGTACAGCGGCCAGCCCTTGTAGGCCCACTGCTTCTTGCCGTCTTCACGCACGATGATGGTGT
Source organism: Variovorax sp. GW531-E2 (assembly GCF_059423125.1). Lineage (NCBI taxonomy): Bacteria > Pseudomonadati > Pseudomonadota > Betaproteobacteria > Burkholderiales > Comamonadaceae > Variovorax > Variovorax sp. GW531-E2. The sequence goes on from NZ_JBWKXQ010000059.1 coordinate 11,017, forward strand.
AGCCGCCCATGGGCTTGGCGGCGTCGGCCACGGCGAGCGGCGGCCAGTTGGTGGCGCATTGGCCGTTGCAGGCAGAGGTCCCGGCATTGGCGGTGTCGCGGGCGAAGGTGTAGAGCGTCATGCCGTTCGGGCCGACCAGCACGCCGTCGGCGGTGCGGGTGGGCGTGTCGGGCGCTCCAGCGGTCTTGGTGGACATGCCGCCGCAGCCGGCGAGCAGTGCCGCTGCGAGGATCGAGGCGCTGAGCAATTTCATGCAGTTTCTCCTTCAGTTGAAAAATCAATCGCGAAAACAAGCCAGGTGAATGCGCGAACCGGCAGTTTATGCCGTCGCTACGATAACTCGCGGTAGGCCAGGGTCGCGAGTCTCAGTAGCGCATCGCGCGGCAGGCGACCGGCCACGGCGTAGCCGAAACCCCGGTCGACCCAGTAGAAGCTCGGCACGGCGCTGTCCGAAGCAAAACGGAAGGCGGTTTCGCGCGAGGCAGTGGCATCTGCGGCCTGCGCGTCGAGCGTGCCGATGTACAGCGTGATGCGTTCACCCGCCGCGTCCTCGAACATGAACTGCGCGCGCGCGCCGGTTTCGCCGGGCAGCAGGCGTCCGCCGACCAGCGTGTAGCCGAGCGAGGACAGGTCGGGCACCTTGAGCGGGTGGTCGAGGCGCTTGGACAGCCACTGCACCAGGTGCTGCTGCTCGGCGGCGGCCACTTCGACGGGGTGCCGCTTCTCGGGGGTGTAGACGACGTGGGCCACCGAGGCGTCGCGCACGAACTCGCGCACGGCCGGTGCGCGCGCCAAGGAGGCCCCGGCCGCACGCGGTGCTCCCGACCACTGGGCATTGCCGAGCCAGCCGGCCGCGAAGGCGACCAGCAGGCCCGCGGCCGTGCCGCCCCAGCGCAGCCAGGGGGTCGAGCGACCGGCCTCGGCACGGCGCCGTTCGAGCACGCCCATCAGCGGCGCAGGCACGGGTTCGTCGAGCAGGCCGCCGTGGAGGCGGCGCAACGCGTCGCGCTGGGCATGCCAGGCCGCCACGCGGGCCGCCACTTCCGGATCGCGCGCCAGCGCATCCTCGACCGCCTCGCGACGTTCGGGCGGCAATTGGCCGTCGACCCAGGCGTGCAGCTCGTCGTCGTTGGGGGGCAGGGTGGGGTGGTTCATGGCGGGGTGCTTCAAATCACTTGAGGCGGCGCAGGCCGGGGCGGCTGGACGCGGCGGCGCCGTCCATCAGTTCCTGCAGGCGAAGGCGGGCGCGCGAGAGGCGCGACATCACGGTGCCGACCGGAATGCCGAGCACCTTCGCCACCTCGGCGTAGGACAGGTCTTCGAGCGTCACCAGCAGCAGCACGGCGCGTTGCTCCTCGGGCAGTTGCATCAGGCAGCGCTGCAGGTCGAGGCCCAGGCTTGGGTCAGCGCCGCCTTGCAACTGCTCGGGCGCCACATCGTCCAGCGGCACGAGCGCATGCGGTGGCGGCCGGCGTCGCACCTGGCTGGCGAAGAGGTTGTGCATGACCGTGAAGAGCCAGGCGCGCAGGTCGGTGCCCACCACCCAGAGCCGCCACTTGCCGCAGGCCCGCTCGAGCGTGTCCTGCACCAGGTCGTCGGCCGCCCAGGCATTGCCCGTGAGCGCGCGCGCATAGCGGCGCAGGCTCGGGATGTGCTCGACCAGCAGGCGGGCGTCCATGGGTGGGCCGGGAGCCTGTCCGACTCAGGGCTTGGCGGTTTTCCAGGTGCCGTTGACGCCGTCGCCGGTCTTGTCGCCCGGCTTGGTGTCCTTCACCCAGTAGTACAGCGGCCAGCCCTTGGCGGCCCATTGCTTCTTGCCGTCGTCGCGCGTGACGATGGTGAAGTCGCCGCTCGGCTTGTCGCTGTCGGCTGCCATGAAGGGCGGCCAGTTGGTGGCGCAGCCGCCGTTGCAGGCCGACTTGCCGCTGCCGGCCGTGTCCTTGTCGAAGGTGTAGAGCGTCATGCCGTTCGCACCGACCAGCGCGCCATCGGCGGCCTTGGGCTGGGCGAACGCGGGGAGGGCGAGCAGGCTGCCGAGCAGTGCGGCGGCGATGCCGGCGGAAGACATGCGAAGAGGCGACATGGAAAGACTCCTGGGTTGATGGCATCGAGGATCGATGACACCGCACAAACGCCCGCAGCGCGCGTTTTATTCCATGCCGCCCAAAAAAGAAAAATCAGCGGTTGCGGCTCTTCATCGCGCGCTCGACTTCGCGCTTGCCTTCGCGGTCCTTGATGGTGTCGCGCTTGTCGTGCTCGGCCTTGCCCTTGGCGAGCGCGATCTCGCACTTCACCTTGCCGGCCTTCCAGTGCAGGTTCAGCGGCACCAGCGTGTAGCCCTTTTGCTCGACCTTGCCGACGAGGCGCTTGATCTCTTCCTTGTGCAGCAGCAACTTCTTGGTGCGGACCGAATCAGGATTGACGTGCGTCGAGGCGCTCTTGAGCGGGTTGATCTGGCAGCCGACCACGAACAACTCGCCGTCGCGGATCACCACGTAGCCGTCGGTCAGCTGCACCTTGCCTTCACGCAGCGACTTGACTTCCCAACCCTCGAGGACCATGCCGGCCTCGAAGCGTTCTTCGAAGAAATAGTTGTAGGCGGCCTTCTTGTTGTCGGCGATGCGGGAGGAGGTGTCTTGTTTCTTGGTGGCCATGGCTCGAGAAGTTGGGGGCGCATGGCTTCAATACAATCCGTCGCGCACGCTGTGCCGATTCTATGAAAACAGTCCACAAGTCCGTCCTCATCTGGTACAGCGCCGAAGAAATGTACGCGCTCGTCACCGATGTGGCGAAGTACCCGCAGTTCCTGCCCTGGTGCGACAAGTCGCGCGTCATCGAGCAGGACGAAGGCGGCATGACCGCCGAAGTCGGCCTGGCCTTCGCCGGGCTGCACCAGAGTTTCACCACCCGCAACACGCACATCGCAGGCCGCGAGGTGCAGCTGAAGCTGGTCGACGGGCCGTTCTCCAACCTCGACGGCACCTGGAAATTCCACCCCGTGGGCGAGCAGGGTGAACGCGCCTGCCGCGTCGAGCTGCAGATGAGCTACGGCTTCAGCAACTTCGCGCTGCAGGCCCTGGTGGGGCCGGTGTTCGACACCATCGCCTCGAGCCTGGTCGAGGCCTTCGTCAAGCGCGCCGAACAGGTCTACGGCGAAGGCTGATGGCCGATCGCCGCATCGAGGTCACGCTGAGCTGTTCGCCGGCGGCGCGCGAGGTGTTCGAGCAGGTCCTGCAGCTCGCGCCCGGCACCGCGGTGGCCGAGGCGGTGAAGGCCAGCGATCTCATGCAGCGCTTTCCCGACCTGGACTGGCGGCATGCCATGACGCCGGGCATCTGGGGCCGGGCGGTGGCGTGGGAGCAGCCGTTGAAGGACGGCGACCGCATCGAGCTGTGCCGTCCGCTCACGGTCGATCCGAAGGTGGCGCGCCGTGAACGCTTCCAGCGCCAGGGGGCGCGCGGCACGGGCCTGTTTGCGAACAAGCGCAAGGGCGGCAAGGACGGCTACTGAGCAGCCGCCGTTGCCGGCTTACTTGCAGTCGGCGTCGATGACCGTTTGAGCGCGCTTTTGCGCGTCGGCGCGTGCGGCGTCGTCCATGAACTCGCGCTCGCCCTTGGCATTGACCTTGGCGATGCGGATGCCGCTGTCGATGGTGTTCTTGTTCTCGCGCGCACGGGCGCAGTTGTCGGCCTTGGCCTTGGCGATCTTGGCTGCTTCAGCCGCTTCCTTGGCCTTCTGCTCGGCCTCGGCCTTCTTGGTCTTTTCCTCGAGTTCCTTGTCCACGCCCGTCGGCTTGGGCGGCGGCGCGGCCTTGGGGGCTGCCGCCGTCTCGCTGCTTCCCTCGGCGGCCGGCGTGGCCGGGGCGGGCGCCCGGGCCGACGGCGAGGGGCCGGCGCGGCGCAGGATGTTCTTTTCGGGGATGTCGGTGGGCGGCGGCTGGTCGCTGAAGACCTTCTTGCCGCTGTTGTCGACCCATTGCCATTGCGCGCTCGCCGAGAGCGGCAGCGCGCACGCGCAACCCAGTACCAGCCAATGCAGGAGATTCATGCGCGGAGTTTAGCTGGGCCTTACTTTTTGCAACATCCGGAATAGGCGGTTTTGCAACGGTCAAAAAGAACCCGCGCCGGCGAAGCGGGCGAGGGCCTCGTTACAATCCGTCTTTTGGAGCCTCACCCATGCGCCTTCTCGGCAAAGCGCTCACCTTCGACGACGTGTTGTTGGTGCCAGCATTCTCCCAAGTCCTGCCCAAGGACACGTCTCTCGCCACCAAGTTCTCCCGCAACATCACGCTGAACCTGCCGCTCGTCTCGGCGGCCATGGACACCGTGACCGAAGCCCGCCTCGCGATCGCCATCGCGCAGGAGGGTGGCATCGGCATCGTGCACAAGAACCTCACCGCGCAGCAACAGGCCGCCGAAGTGGCCCGCGTCAAGCGCTACGAGTCGGGCGTGTTGCGCGACCCGGTGGTGATCACGCCGACGCACTCCGTGCGCCAGGTGATGGCACTGTCCGACCAGCTCGGCATCTCGGGTTTCCCGGTGATCGACGGCGGCAAGGTCGTCGGCATCGTCACGGGGCGCGACCTGCGCTTCGAGAACCGCTACGACGTGCCCGTCAGCGAAATCATGACGCAGCGCGACCGGCTCATCACCGTGCCCGACGGCACCACGCTGGCCGAAGCCAAGGCGCTGCTGAACAAGCACAAGCTCGAGCGCCTGCTGGTCATCAACGGCGACTGGGAGCTCAAGGGCCTCATCACCGTCAAGGACATCACCAAGCAGACCAGCTTCCCCAATGCCGCACGCGACGCCAACGGCCGTCTGCGCGTGGGCGCGGCGGTCGGCGTGGGTGACGGCACCGAAGAGCGCGTCGAAGCCCTGGTGAAGGCCGGCGTTGATGCCATCGTGGTCGACACCGCCCACGGCCACAGCGCCGGCGTGATCGAGCGCGTGCGCTGGGTCAAGAAGAACTATCCGCAGGTCGACGTCATCGGCGGCAACATCGCCACCGGCGACGCCGCACGCGCACTGGCCGACGCCGGCGCCGACGCCGTCAAGGTCGGCATCGGCCCGGGTTCCATCTGCACCACCCGCATCGTGGCCGGCGTGGGCGTGCCGCAGATCATGGCGGTCGACAGCGTCGCCACCGCGCTGCACGGCACGGGCATTCCGCTGATCTCCGACGGCGGCGTGCGCTACTCGGGCGACATCGCCAAGGCCATCGCGGCCGGCGCCAGCACCGTGATGATGGGCAGCATGTTCGCCGGCACCGAAGAGGCGCCGGGCGAAATCGTGCTGTACCAGGGCCGCAGCTACAAGAGCTACCGCGGCATGGGCTCCATCGGCGCGATGCAGCAGGGCAGTGCCGACCGGTACTTCCAGGAATCGACCACCGGCAACCCCAACACCGACAAGCTCGTGCCCGAAGGCATCGAAGGCCGCGTGCCCTACAAGGGCTCGATCGTCTCCATCGTCTACCAGATGGCCGGCGGCGTGCGCGCCAGCATGGGCTACTGCGGCTGCGCGACCATCGAGGACATGCAGAACAAGGCCGAGTTCGTCGAGATCACCACGGCCGGCATCCGTGAGAGCCACGTCCACGACGTGCAGATCACGAAGGAAGCCCCGAACTACCGCGCTGAGTAAGCCCAATCTGGCCAGACCTTGAAAGTCAGGCCAGACTCGGTTTAAAATTTGGGCCAGATTCAAAATTTCTGGCCCAAATGCAATCCATCGGCATCGCTGAAGCCAAGAACAACTTCTCGGCCCTGATCGACCTGGTCGAAAAGGGCGAGGAGGTTCGCATCACCCGCCACGGCAAGGAAGTCGTGCGCATGCTGCCGGTACGGCGCAAACCCGTCATCACCGACGAGCAGATCGCCCGCGAGCTCGGGCAGATCGACGCGCTGCACGCCACCATCCAGCCCGGTCCCACGACCCGCGAACTCCTGGACCAGGGACGCCAGCCATGACCGCTTTCGTCATGGACGCCTCGGTCACTGCCGCCTGGCTGCTGCCCGACCAGGCCAGCGAACACACCCGCAGGCTCTACGCCGCCATCCGCCGCGACGAGGTCGAGCCGCAGGCGCCCAATGCCTGGCAATGGGAGTGCGCCAACATCCTCGCCAACGGCGTGCGCAGCGGCCGCATCCCGGCATCGGCCGTCGAGGGCTTGTGGAGCGTGCTCGACGCCATCCGCCACCGCGTGGAGTTGCACGACCTCGCGCCGGCCCAGCACAAGGCCGTGCTCGCCGTGGCCATCGACGCGGGCGTCTCGCTCTACGATGCGGGCTACCTCTGGCTCGCCAAATCGCTCAACCTTCCGCTCGCCACCTTCGACGAGCACCTCATCCAGGCGGCGCCGCACGCGGGCGTCAAGCTGTTCGACATTTCAACGCTCTGAGTCCTTTCGCCATGCAACACGACAAGATCCTCATCCTCGACTTCGGCTCGCAAGTCACCCAGCTCATCGCACGCCGCGTGCGCGAAGCGCACGTGCTCAGCGAAGTGCATCCCTGCGACGTCACCGACGAGTGGGTACGCGAGTACGCGGCCGACGGCCACCTCAAGGGCGTGATCCTCTCGGGCAGCCACGCCAGCGTGTACGAAGAGACCACCGACAAGTGCCCGCAAGCCGTGTTCGACCTCGGCATTCCGGTGCTCGGCATCTGCTACGGCATGCAGACCATGGCGCACCAGCTCGGCGGCAAGGTCGAAGGCGGCCACAAGCGCGAGTTCGGCTTCGCCGCCGTGCGCGCCCATGGCCACACCGCGCTGCTGAAGGACATCGCCGACTTCACCACGCCCGAAGGTCACGGCATGCTCAACGTGTGGATGAGCCACGGCGACAAGGTCACCGAGCTGCCGCCCGGCTTCAAGCTCATGGCCAGCACCGACAGCTGCCCCATCGCCGGCATGGCCGACGAGGCGCGCCGCTACTACGCGCTGCAGTTCCATCCTGAAGTCACGCACACGGTGCAGGGCAAGGCCATCATCGACCGCTTCGTGCTCGGCATCTGCGAGGCCAAGCCCGACTGGGTCATGCGCGACCACATCGCCGAAGCCGTGCAGAAGATCCGCGAGCAGGTGGGCGATGAAGAAGTCATCCTGGGCCTCTCGGGCGGTGTCGATTCGAGCGTGGCTGCCGCGCTCATCCACCGCGCCATCGGCGACCAGCTCACCTGCGTGTTCGTCGACCACGGCCTGCTGCGCCTGAACGAAGGCGACATGGTCATGGAGATGTTCGAAGGCAAGCTGCACGCGAAGGTCATCCGCGTCGATGCCAGCGACCTGTTCCTGGGCAAGCTCGCCGGCGTGAGCGACCCCGAAGCCAAGCGCAAGATCATCGGCGGCGAGTTCGTCACCGTGTTCAAGCAGGAAGCCGCCAAACTCAAGGCCGGCGACGGCGGCCACAAGGGCGCGACCTTCCTGGCGCAGGGCACGATCTACCCCGACGTCATCGAGTCGGGCGGCGCCAAGAGCAAGAAGGCCGTCACCATCAAGAGCCACCACAACGTGGGCGGCCTGCCCGAGCAGCTCGGCCTCAAGCTGCTCGAACCGCTGCGCGACCTGTTCAAGGACGAAGTGCGCGAACTCGGCGTGGCCCTCGGCCTGCCGCCCGAGATGGTGTACCGCCACCCGTTCCCCGGCCCGGGTCTGGGCGTGCGCATCCTGGGCGAAGTGAAGAAGGAATACGCCGACCTGCTGCGCCGTGCCGACGCGATCTTCATCGAAGAGCTGCGCAACTTCACCGACGCCGAGACCGGCAAGACCTGGTACGACCTCACGAGCCAGGCCTTCACCGTGTTCCTGCCCGTGAAGAGCGTGGGCGTGATGGGCGACGGCCGTACCTACGACTACGTCGTCGCGCTGCGCGCCGTGCAGACCAGCGACTTCATGACCGCCGACTGGGCCGAGCTGCCGTACGCGCTGCTCAAGAAGGTGTCGGGCCGCATCATCAACGAGGTGCGCGGCATCAACCGCGTGACCTACGACGTGTCGAGCAAGCCGCCGGCGACGATCGAGTGGGAATGAGTTCCTGAAAAGAAGAAAGGCGCCGCAAGGCGCCTTTCTTCTTTGGCGGGTGACCCGATGATCAGAAGCTCGCCTTCAACCCCACCGTGAACATCCCGCCCTTGGCCTGCTTCGACAGCTTGCCGAAGTAGTCGTAGTCGGCCGTGATCGCGAGGTTCTGCGTCATGCGGTACTCGGCGCCGACACCGACCATCAGGCCCGTGCCGCTGCCCGAAATACGCTGGTTGGCCGGGGCCCACTTGTTGTCGCCGGAGATGCGTCCACGTGCCACGCCGAGGCGGCCGTTGAGGGCGAAGGCGTCGCCCAGCGGCATGCGGGCGGTGGCGGCGGCGTAGAAGACCTGGCCGGTGCCGGTCTGCAGCCGGGAGCCGCCGTAGGCCGAGCTCCATTGGCTCACGCTGCCGAGACGGGCGTAGCCGGCTTCCACGCCGAAGTGCTCGGTCAGGCGGTAGCCGCCATACAGCTTGTAGGACGTGCCGCTCTTGTCGGCCTTCTTGCCGCCCCATGGCACGGGCACGGGGGCGTTTTTCGAGGACGACAGGCTGTAGCTGGAGCGGCCGATGGCGCCGCCGACATACAGCCCGGTGTCCTTGTCCAGACCGGCGGCGAAGGCGCCGACGGAGGCGGTGCCGAGCCAGAGGGCTGCGAGTGCGAGGCGGGCTTGCGTTTTCGTCAAGATGAAATCCTGTTGGTTGATTGATCGATTGAATGAATGCGTGGATGGGCGGCTTGTCGTTGTTCGCCTTGCCGCCACCGTCCGACGATTCTCAAAAACCAAGCTGAAGACGAGCTTCGCGTTTGCTGAAGGCCTCATGAAGGGCCCTTGCCATGCGCGATGATCGACACATGTCAGCTCAGCTTCTTCTTCCCGGAATCGATCCCCCGCCGCGGCCCCTGCCGCGGCCTCGCGGCACCCAGGCCCCTCGCAAGGCGCCGCTGCCGCACTCGCTTTTCTTCGCACTGCTTCCCACCCCGCAAGACGCCGAAACCATCGCCGCGCTCGGCGCGCGCATGAACTCCCAACACGCCCTGAAGGGCACGGTGGTCGAGGCGCCGCGCCTGCATGTCACGCTGCTCGACCTCGGCAACCACGACCAGGTGCCCGCCGACAAGGTGGCCCAGGCATCGACCGCGGCTGCCGCGGTGCCCGTGCCGGCGCTCGATGTCGTTTTCGAAAAGTCCATGAGCTACGCCAAGGGCGCGCTGGTGCTGTGCGCCGACGACGAGGCCAACGTCGCGGCGTTGTGCGCGTTCAGGCAGCGCCTGGGCGAGGCGCTGGCCGATGTCGGCCTGAAGCCCTCGCGCGCGTTCACGCCGCACATGACTGTCGCCCATGCGCGGCGCAAGCTCGAAAAGCACGCGCTCGAAGCGCCCGCGCGGTGGGCCGCCCATTCGCTGGTGCTCATCGACAGCCACGTGGGCGAGGGCGTGCACGAGGTGCTGGGCCGCTGGCCCGCCTAAGCGCCGTCCTGATCCGCAAAGGTATCGAACAGCAGCCCGCGCAGCCACTGGTTGCCCGGGTCGCGGTGCACCTTCGCGTGCCAGAACAGGTTGATCGCGATCTGCGGCAGCGCCACGGGGTGCGGTCGCCACACCAGGCCGAAGGGCTCGGCGATGCTGCGCGCCAGCCGCTCGGGCACGGTCGCGATCATCTCGCTCGACTGCAGGATGTGGCCGATGGCCACGAAGTGCGGCACTTTGAGCCGGATGCGGCGCTGGATGCCCTGCGCCGCCATCACGTCGTCGGCCTTGCCGTGGCCCGTGCCGGCGGCCTGCACCTGCACGTGGTCCGCTGCGCTGAAGTCCTTCAGTGACACGCTGCGCTTGCGCGCCAGCGGGTGCGTACCGGCGAACAGGCACACATAACGCTGCAGGAACAGCCGGCGCTGGAACACGCCCGACTTGAGCTGCGGCAGCAGGCCGATGGCGATGTCGACATGGCCGGCCTCCAGGTCGTCGCGCAGGTGGGTCGCGGTGTTGTTGCGCAGCGTGCTGATGGTCACGCCCGGCGCGGCGGCCGAGAGCGTTTCCATGAGGCGCGGCGTGAAGTAGATCTCGCCGATGTCGGTCATGGCGAGCGTGAAGCTGCGCGTGCTCGTGGCGGGGTCGAACACCACCTGCTGGTTGAGTGCCGTGTGCAGCGCGCCCATGGCGTAGGCCACCGGCTCGGCCAGCTGCAGCGCGAAGGGCGTGGGCTCCATGCCGCGCGCGGTGCGCAGAAAAAGCTCGTCGCCCAGCAGCTTGCGCAGGCGCGCCAGCGCGTTGCTGATGGCGGGCTGCGACAGGCCCAGCGACTCGGCCACGGTCGACACGCGCTTCTCGGCCAGCATGCGGTCGAACACCAGCAGCAGGTTGAGGTCGATGTCCTTGAGTTGCATGGCGCACCTTTATTCATGCCGGTGATACAGCCGATTCACCAGATTCTATTGGTCAATCGGAAGAGGCCGCGCATCATCCGTGCCCAGAGACAAGCCGGCCCTGCCGCCGGCGCCAGAAAAAGAGAGCCCGACGATGGACCTGCACATTCACCCCCTTGCCCGCACCCTCGAGGTCCGCCCCGGCGCGAACCTGCTCGAGGTGCTGCGCGAGCACCAGGTGCCGGTGTCGTACAGCTGCATGTCGGGGCGCTGCGGCACCTGCCGCTGCAAGGTGGTGTCGGGTCAGCTGCTCGACGGCGGCCAGGACGCGATCCGGCCCGACGGGCAGGGCGAGCGCTACGTGCTGGCCTGCCAGAGCACGCTGACCGAAAGCTGCACCATCGAGATTCCCGAGCCCGACGAGGTGGTGGTGCACCCGGCGCGCGTGCTCAAGGCGACGGTCACGGGCATCGACGTGCTCACGCACGACATCCGCCGCCTGCGCCTCAAGCCCAACAAGCCGCTGGCGTTCTCGCCGGGCCAGTACGCGCAGCTGCAGTTCGGCCCCGAGTTGGCACGGCCGTACTCGATGGCCGGGCTGAGCCGCGACGCGGAGCTCGAATTCCATGTGCGCCGCGTGCCGGGCGGCCGCGTCACGGCCCACATCTTCGAGCAGCTGCGCGTGGGCGACACCGTGCGCGTGAGCGGCCCGCTGGGCACCGCCTACCTGCGGACCAAGCACCGCGGGCCGATGCTCTGCGCGGCGGGCGGCACGGGGCTCGCGCCCATCCTGTCGATCGTGCGCGGCGCGGTCGCGGCGGGGCTCGTGCAGCCGATCCACCTTTACCTCGGCGTGCGTTCCGATGCCGACGTGTACGGCCTGCCCGAGCTGCGCGAACTGCAGGCGCAGCACCCCGGCCTGAAGGTGCACGTGGTGGTGGTCGCCGGCCCCGCGCGCGACGGCCAGCGGCTGGGGCTCATCACCGACGCGATCCGCGCCGACCTGCCCGCGGGGCTCGAAGGCTGGCGCGCCTACCTGTGCGGTTCGCCGCCCATGGTGGAGGCCGCGAGCCGGCTGGTGCAGGCGCACGGCCTGGCGCCCGAGCAGACGCATGCCGATGCCTTCTATCTGCAAGGCACCTGAAGAACCGAACAAGAGAAAAGGAGACCCGATGACCACGCCAGCCGTCTTCCCCATCGAACTGCGCTGGGAGAGCGAAAAGACCAGCCGCATTCCCTTCATGGCCTACACCGACGAGGCGCTGCACAAGAAGGAACTGCAGCGCTTCTTCTACGACAAGCACTGGTGCTATGTCGGCCTCGAAGCCGAGATTCCGAACCCGGGCGACTTCAAGCGCACCGCCATCGGCGAGCGCTCGGTCATCCTGTCGCGCGACGAAGAAGGCGCCATCCACGTGTTCGAGAACGTCTGCGCCCACCGCGGCATGCAGTTCTGCCGAGAGCGCCACGGCAACAAGAAAGAGTTCGTCTGCCCGTATCACCAGTGGAACTACACGCTCAAGGGCGACCTGCAGGGCGTGCCGTTTCGCCGTGGCGTGAAGCAGGACGGCAAGGTCCACGGCGGCATGCCGGCCGACTTCAAGACCGAGGACCACGGCCTGAACAAGCTCAAGGTCGCGTCGCGCGGCGGCGTGGTGTTCGCGTCATTCGACCACGACATCGAATCGTTCGAAGACTTTCTCGGCCCCGACATCCTGCATTACTTCGACCGCCTGTTCGACGGCCGCAAGCTCACCATCCTGGGCTACAGCCGCCAGCGCATTCCGGGCAACTGGAAGCTCATGCAGGAGAACATCAAGGACCCGTACCACCCGGGCCTGCTGCACACCTGGTTCGTGACCTTCGGGCTCTGGCGCGCCGACAACAAGTCGGAGCTGAAGATGGACACGCGCGGGCGCCACGCCGCCATGATCTCCACGCGCGGCAGCGCCGGCAAGGCCGCGCAGGTGACGCAGGTGTCGAGCTTCAAGGAAAGCATGCAGCTGAAAGACCCGCGCTTTCTCGACATCGTGCCCGAGCCCTGGTGGGGCGGGCCGACGGCGGTGATGATGACGCTGTTCCCCAGCCTGATCCTGCAGCAGCAGGTCAACAGCGTGTCGACGCGCCACATCCAGCCCGTGGGCCACGACGCCTTCGATTTCGTCTGGACGCATTTCGGCTTCGAGGACGACACGCCCGAGATGACGCAGCGCCGCCTGCGCCAGGCCAACCTGTTCGGGCCGGCGGGCTTCGTGTCGGCCGACGACGGCGAGGTGATCGAGTTCTCGCAGGAAGGCTTCGAGCAGAAGCCCTACCACCGCACGCTGGCCGAGCTCGGCGGGCGCGAGGTGGAGAACACCGACCACATGGTGACCGAGACGCTGATCCGCGGCATGTACCGCTACTGGCGCGAAGTAATGGAGGCCGCATGAGCACGCTCGATACGTCCACCTACCTCGACCTGTCGCGCCTGTATGCGGCGTACGCGCACGCCGTCGATTCGGGCGACTGGGACCTGTGGCCCGCGTTCTTCACCGAGCAGTGCAGCTACCGCCTGCAGCCGCGCGAGAACCACGAACGCGGCCTGCCGCTGGCCACGCTCTCGTTCGAAAGCCGGGGCATGCTCGAGGACCGCGTCTACGGCATCAAGGAGACGCTGTTCCACGACCCGTACTACCAGCGCCACGTGGTGGGCCTGCCGCTGGTGCACCGCGTCGACGACGACGGCACCATCCACAGCGAGGCCAACTACGCGGTGTTCCGCACCAAGCTCGATGGGCCGTCGACCGTGTTCAATGTCGGGCGCTACATCGACAAGGTCGTGCCTACGCCCGAAGGCCTGAAGTTCGCGTCGCGCCTGTGCGTGTTCGACAGCGAAATGATCCCGAATTCCATCATTTACCCCATCTGAAACAGAGCCATGCCAGAAAAAGAACCAGAGACCCACGGTGCGCCCCTGCGCCGCTTCACCGACCCGGCCTACGTGCCGCTGTGCGCCAACTTGGCCGAGGTGCGCGAGAACATCGACCGGCTCGACCGCCAGATCGTCGCGCTGCTGGCCGAGCGCGGCCGCTACGTGAAGGACGCCGCGCGCTTCAAGCGCGACGCCTTCCAGGTGTCGGCGCCGCAGCGCCAGCAGGAAGTGATCGACAAGGTGAAGGCGCTGGCCGAGAAGGAGGGCGCCTACCCCGAGGTGGTCGAGGCCGCCTACCGCGCGCTCATCGCCGGCTTCATCGCGCGCGAGCAGCAGGACCACGTGGGCATGGTCGACGTGGAGGGGCAGCCATGACGCGCGCACGCCTCTTCGTCGCCTTCACCGCCGTGGCCCTGGCCGCGGCCGCCCATGCGCAGGACTGGCCGCAGCGCCCCGTGCGCATCGTGGTGCCGTTCGCGGCGGGTTCGTCGCCCGACATCCTGGCGCGCATCGTCAACGATAAGCTCGCGGCGCGCATCGGCCAGCCGCTGATCGTCGAGAACAAGCCCGGCGCGGGCGGCAACAGCGGCACCGATTCCGTCTCGAAGGCGCAGCCCGACGGCTACACCTTCCTGCTGTCGGTGAACGCGCCGCTGGTCTACAACACCATCCTCTACAAGAACCTGCCGTACGACCCGTTCAAGGACCTCGTGCCGGTGTCGCTGGCCGCGACCACGCCGAACGTCTGCGCGGTCTCGAATTCGATGGGCGTCGATTCGGTCAAGGGCTGGCTGGCGGCGATGAAGAAGAACCCCGGCAAGTTCAACTTCGCCTCGACCGGCAACGGCTCGATCTCGCACCTGGGCGTGGAGCTCATCAAGGCGAAGACGCAGTCGTTCGCGGTGCACATTCCGTATGCCTCGTCGGGCCAGGCCGTGACGGCCATCGTGCAGGGCGACGTGCAGTACGCCTGCCTGCCGCCGGTCACGGTGATGCCGCAGGCCAAGGCCGGCCGCCTGAAGGCGCTGGCCGTCACCTCGGCCGAGCGTTCGGCCTTGCTGCCCGAGCTGCCCACGCTGCGCGAATCGGGCCTGCCCGACATCCAGGCCGTGCCGTGGTTCGCCTACATGGCGCCCAAGGGCACGCCGAACGACGTGGTGCAGCGCATGAGCCGTGAGATTGCCGCCGCGCTGAAAGACCCCGAGACAGTCAAGCGCCTGCAGACCGCGTACTTCGACCCCGTGGGCAGCACGCCCGAAGGTTTGTCGAAGTTCATGGACGAGGAACTGCGCCGCTGGAAGCCGGTGATCGACCGCGCCGGCCTCAAGCCCGATTGAGAAAAGGGAGCACACGATGAGCACGATGACCTGGGTCGACGCCGCGGCGGTCGACGACGTTCCCGCCGACGACGTGGTCGGCATCGAGGTGCAGGGGCGCGACATCGCGCTGTACGGCACCGACGACGGCATCCACGCCACCGACAACATCTGCACGCACGGCCATGCGCGGCTGTGCGACGGTTTCCTGGAAGGCCACGAGATCGAATGCCCGCTGCACCAGGGCCGCTTCGACGTGCGCAGCGGCAAGGCGATGTGCGCGCCGCTCACCGAAGACCTGCGCACCTACCCGGTGAAGATCGAGGGCGGGCGGGTGTTCCTGGCATTCGAAGGCTGAACTGTTCTGCCCGCGGTCGGCGTGATCTGTATCGGTTCGCACCGGACCGGTTGGCGACAATGACAGCCCGTTTTCCTGGACATCCGATGACAGAACCACACAGCCGCGACCAGATCGCCGACCTGATCGCCACCGAACTGGGCCACCGCTTCGACGGCGAGATCCTGGCCGGCGGCCATTACGTGCCGCTGGTGCGCGACGGCCGCACCGTCTACCTCAGCGGCCAGGTGCCGCGCGTGGGCACCACGGTGGTCGTCACCGGCCGCGTGGGCGATGCCGTGTCGCTCGACACCGCGCGCGAAGGCGCCCAGATCTGCGCGCTGCGCAGCCTCGCGCTGCTGCGCCGCGCACTCGGCTCGCTCGATGCGGTCGAGAAGGTGCTGCGCGTGGGCGTGTTCGTGCAGTGCACCGCCGACTTCACGCAGCAAAGCGAGGTGGCCGATGCCGCGTCCGACCTGCTGCACCGCGTGTTCGGCGAGGCCGGCGTGCATGTGCGCACGGCGGTCGGCGTCTATGCGCTGCCGAAGAACGCGACGGTCGAGGTCGAGATGACCGTCGCGACCACCCACGCCGCCTGACCTAGGAGCGTTCGCGGCGCGCGGGTTCGCTGCGGTGCAGGTGCACCGCCAGCGTGTCGCGCGGCGGGCGCACCGCGCATTGCGCCAGCAGCCGGCCGGCTTCGCCCCGGTGGTAGCCGTTGTGCGTCACGACATGGGCCAGCATTTCTTCGCGCGTCATGCGGCCCTTGTCGCCGTCGGTGAACACGAAGGGCAGCGGCTCGGCCAGCAGCGCAGGCGTGAGCGTGTCCAGGTAGGCGAGGTACCAGCGGTCGGACTCGGCCACGGCCGCGCGCAGGTCGGCCAGCGTGGGCGTTTCGGGCGTGTTGTCGTCGGTGAAGCCGTGCGGCGTGCCCGTGAGGTGGCCCGCGAAGATCCGGTTCACCACATGCGCATGGTTGACCACGCGGATCGCGGCATGCCGGGCGTCGGCGTGCTGCACGGGGTCGAGGCTGGCCATACGGTCCAGCAGCTCGTCGTTGGCCCACGCGTGGTACTGGAACAGCGTGCGCAGCAGGGGTGGGGCGCTCATGTCGGGTGTCCTTGTCATCGGGGAACCCGGATGTTCGCGGCAGGCGCGGCGCCTGTCCAGCCGCCGCCGGATCAGCGCTCGCCGAGCATCCAGCGCGTGCGGTCGCCGCGCCCCGGCAGGTGCAGCGCGGCCGTGGCCGCGGGCGTCTCGGCCAGCAGCCGGCCCTTGCGGAACACCTTGAGCCGCGTCGCGCGCAGGCGGATGGCCTCGACCGGGTCGCGTGCCTGCAGCAGCACGAAGCTGGCGTCGCAGCCGGCTTCCAGGCCGTAGCCGTCCAGGTGCATCACGCGCGCCGCGCGCGTGGTCACGGCCTCGAAGCACTGGTGGATGCCGGCCTGGCCGGTCATCTGCGCCACGTGCAGGCCCATGTGGGCCACCTCGAGCATGTCGCCCGAGCCCATGCCGTACCACGGGTCCATCACGCAGTCGTGGCCGAAGGCGACGTTCACGCCGGCGGCCAGCAGCTCGGGCACGCGCGTCATGCCGCGGCGCTTGGGGTAGCTGTCGTGGCGGCCCTGCAGCGTGATGTTGATGAGCGGGTTCGACACCACGCTCACGCCGCTCTCGGCGATGAGCGGCAGCAGCTTGCTCACGTAGTAGTTGTCCATCGAGTGCATCGACGTGCAGTGCGAGCCCGTCACGCGGCCCTGCAGGCCCAGGCGCAGCGTCTCGGCGGCCAGCGTCTCGATGTGGCGCGAGAGCGGGTCGTCCGACTCGTCGCAGTGCATGTCGACCAGCTTGCTGCGCTCGGCGGCCAGCTCGCACAGCAGCTTCACGCTGGCCGCGCCGTCGGCCATGGTGCGCTCGAAATGCGGAATGCCGCCGACCACGTCCACGCCCTTGTCGAGCGCGCGCGTGAGGTTGTCGACGCCGCCCGGCGAGCGCAGCACGCCGTCTTGTGGAAAGGCCACCAGCTGCAGGTCGATGTAGGGCGCCACCTGGCGCTTCACGTCGAGCAGCGCATCGACCGCGAGCAGGCTGGGGTCGCTGGTGTCCACGTGCGAGCGGATCGCCAGCAGGCCCTTGGCCACGGCCCAGTCGCAGTACGCGAGCGCACGTTCGATGAGCGCGTCGGCCGTGAGCAGCGGCTTGAGCTCGCCCCACAGCGCAATGCCTTCGAGCAGCGTGCCGCTCTGGTTGACGCGCGGCTGGCCGTAGCTCAGCGTGGCGTCCATGTGGAAATGCGGGTCGACGAAATGCGGCGCGAGCAGCAGGCCCTGGGCGTCGAGCGTTTCATGCGCGGGCGCGGCCAGGCCGGGAGTGACCTCGGCGATGCGGCCGTCCTGCACGGCGACCGACATGCCGGTGCGGCCGTCGGGGAGGGTGGCGTTGGTGATGAGGAGGTCGAGCATCGGTGGGGTGTCTTCAGTCTGTAGCGCGTTATTTTGCGTCTCGATGCGGCGGTGGGACCTTGCGATAGAGAACATAGAGATGGACGTTCTCGCTCTTGTCCCTGGCGACACCCGCGATACCCCAGGGAAAGACCTGTGAGATGTCCGGAATGCCCTGTGATCTCAACCAGCGTTGGTGATAGCGATACCGGTCATCGACGCTGTTGTAGAAGGCTTCGTCATCGAGCTGGCGAAATCGGTGGGGCGTCAGCGTGAGGCTTGCACTGACCAGTGCTTCTTCTTCGAAACGCAGGTTGAGTTCCAGCTCTACGTTGCCGACAAAGCCGGTCGCGTGGGCGAGGGTGCAATCGATGAGGTTGCCGTCGATGGGCATGGCGGCACGCGCTTGTGTGAAAACGGTGGGAAGGGCGCTTGCGGCCAGTCCTGCGCTGATGGCAATTCCGAAGGCCGCGATGCAACCGTTCGTGGCGTCCAGGCTGAGTGTGGTGTCCATGCGCTCAGCGCGTGCGCTGCGCGCGGAAGCGGTATTGCCCTGCGGCCGGCCCGACCTCGATGGTCACGCGGCGCAGCTTGTCGTCGTGGCCCGAGTCGGCCTTGGCCGTCACCACGATGCCGCGCGGCGTGGCGCGGCAGGTGAGTTCGCTCAGGGAGATTTCCGCGTGGTCGTTGTCGAGCTCGGCGATGGCGGTCGTGTGCACGGCGTACAGGCTGTAGCTGCGGTCGGCCTCGCCGCGCGCCATCCACTGCACGTAGAGGAACGACTGGGCGAAGGCTTCGGCGTGGATCACGCGGTAGGTGCCGTGGTGGTCGGAGCCCCAGGTGCCGCAGGTCTGCACCCAGGTGACGGCGTCGTGGGTGGCGAAGCGCTCGGGGCCGTAGTCGGCACCCAATGCATGAGCGCCGTTGCCGGCCAGGGCGAGCAGCGCGGTGGCCAGCAGGCGACGGAGGCGGGGCTGCGTCATCGGCATGTCAGCGTTCTCCCTTGCGATAGGGTTTCATCAGTGCCTGCGGGTAGCTGGCCTTGCGCGCGACCAGCACCAGCGCCAGGATCGACAGCAGGTAGGGCAGCATCAGGTACAGCTGGTAAGGCAGCACGGCATCGCCCGATTGTTGCAGCCGCAGCTGCAGCGCGTCGAAGAAGGCGAACAGCAGCGCGCCGAGCAGGGCCTTGCCGGGTCGCCACGACGCGAACACCACCAGCGCCACGCAGATCCAGCCGCGGCCATTCACCATGTTGAAGAAGAAGGCGTTGAAGGCCGACAGCGTGAGGAACGCGCCGGCCACGCCCATCAGCGCCGAGCCCGCCACGATGGCGCCGGTGCGCGTGGCCGCGACCGACACGCCCTGGCTCTCGGCCGCCTGCGGGTTCTCGCCTACCATGCGCAGCGCCAGGCCCAGCGGCGTGCGGTACAGCACCCAGGCCACCGCCGGCACCAGCAGCAGCGCGAACAGCGTGAGCGCGGTCTGCGCGCCAAGGATGGGCACGGGCAGCCAGTCCATCGGCGCGAAGGGCGTGATGGTCGGCGGCGTGTTCACCTTCGGAAAGCTCACGCGGTAGCCGAAGTAGCTCAGCGCCGTGGCCAAGAGCGTGATGCCCAGCCCCGAGACGTGCTGCGACAGCGCGAGCCCGACGGTCAAAAAGGCGTGCAGCAATCCGAACACCATGCCCGTGAGCGCGGCCACGCCGACGCCGGCCCACAGCGGCGCGCCGGCGTACACCGCGAGCCAGCCGGTGAAGGCGCCCGCGACCATGATCCCCTCGATGCCCAGGTTGAGCACGCCCGCGCGCTCGCACAGCAGCACGCCCAGCGTGCCCAGGATGAGCGGCGTGGCGATGCGCAGCACCGCGACCCAGAAGGCGGGGTTGGAAAGAATGTCGAGCAGGTCGGTCATTTCGTCACCCGCACGCGGTACTGCGTGAGCAGCGTGGCCACCAGCACCGCGATCAGCGAGGCCGCGACGATCACGTCGGCGATGTAGGTCGGCACGCCCACGGCGCGGCTCATGGTGTCGGCACCGACCAGCACGCCGGCCACGAACACGCCGGCGGCGATCACGCCCAGCGGGTGCAGCCCGGCGAGCATCGCGATCACGATGCCCGTGTAGCCGTAGCCCGGCGACATGTCGAGCGTGACGTAGCTCGTGCGGCCCGCCACCTCGATGGCGCCGGCCAGCCCGGCCAGCGCGCCCGAGAGCAGCGCCACCATCACCACGGTGCGCGTCACCGGCACGCCGGCGAAGGCGGCGGCGCGCGCATTCGCACCGACCGCGCGGATGTCGAAACCCAGCACCGTGTACTTGAAGATCGCCCACACGATCACCGCGAGCGACACCGCCCACAGCAGCCCGGTGTGCACGCGCGTCTGCGCGATGAGCTTGCCCAGCTCCAGGTCGGACTGCAGCGACACGCTCTGCGGCCAGCCCATCGCCGTCGGGTCTTTCATCGGCCCGTCGAGCAGCGCCGACACGCCAAGCAACACGATGAAGTTGATGAGCAGCGTGGTCACGACCTCGTCGACGCCGAGCTTGTTCTTCATGAGCGCCGGGCCCAGCAGCATCAGCGCGCCGGCCACCGCAGCGGCCAGCATCATCAATGGGAACAGCACCCACGGCGACAACTCGAAGCCGGTGCCGCCGTGCATGCCGCCCACGGCCACGGCGGCGAGCGCGCCCGCGAACAGCTGCCCCTCGGCGCCGATGTTGAAGAGCCGCGCCTTGAACGCGACCGTCGCGGCCAGTCCGGTGAGGATCAGCGGAATGGCCCGCGTCAGCGTCTCGCTCCATGCGAACACCGAGCCGAAGCCGCCTTGCAGCAGCAGCGCGTAGGTGCGCCCGACCGGCGCGCCGGCCCAGCGCACGAGCAGCGCGCTCACCAGCAGCGTGAACACGACCGCGCCGATGGGGGCCAGCACCAGCGCGGCGCGCGAGCTTTCGTGGCGTCGTTCGAGGCGCATCATGCGGCGGCTCCCGGGCGTTGCGGCGCCGTGGCGCCGGCCATCGCCAGGCCGATGGCCTCGCGCGTCCAGGCCGCGGCCGGGCGCGCTTCGCCGAGGTGGCCGCCGTGCATCACGGCCACGCGGTCGCCGAGCGCGAGCACTTCGTCGAGGTCATCGGAAATGACGAGCACCGCTGCGCCGGCATCGCGCGCGGCAATGAGCTGCTGCTGCACGTAGGCGACGGCGCCGATGTCCAGGCCCCAGGTCGGCTGGTGCGCCACGATGAGGCGCGGAGCGCGGTTCGGGTACTTCTTGTTGTCGGTGTCTTGTTCCACTTGCTCGGGCGCCAGCAGCGCCCGCCCCAGGATCAGTTTCTGCATGTTGCCGCCCGAGAGCGAACGGGCCGGCGACATCAGGCCGGCGCCGCGCACGTCGAAGGCTTTCTCGATGCGCCGGGCGTGCAGCCGCGCGGCGGCGCGCCGGACGATGAACGACCAGCGCGAGAACACCGGGCTGCGCAGCCGCTCGGACACGGCGTTCTCCCACACCGGCAAATCGCCGACCACGCCGACCGCGTGGCGGTCTTCAGGGATGCGTGCCACGCCGCGCTGCACCAGCCGGGCGGGCGAGGGCGGCAGCGCACGGCCCATGAATTGCGCGGTGCCGGAGACGGCGCGTCGCGTGCCGCTCAGCAGCTCGGCGAGCGCGACCTGGCCGTTGCCGGAGACGCCCGCGATGGCGGTGATTTCGCCCGCGCGCAGCGTGAGCGACACCTCGCGCAGGCGATCCTGTCCGCCGTCTTTCGCTGACGCAGTGCTCACGTGATCGAGCACGCAGACCGCGTCGCCCACCGACTTGGCGGGCCGGCGCTGCGGTGCCTCGACCGCGTGGCCGACCATCCACAGCGCGAGCTGCGCCTGCGTGGTGTCGGCCGTGCGCGCCTCGGCGACCAGCTTGCCGCCGCGCAGCACCGCGATGCGGTGCGACACGCGCAGCACCTCGCCGAGCTTGTGGCTGATGAAGATCACCGACAGGCCCTGCGCCACCATCTGCGCGAGCGTGGCGAACAGCGCCTCGCTCTCCTGCGGCGTGAGCACGGCGGTCGGCTCGTCGAGGATCAGGATGCGCGCGCCGCGGTACAGCGCCTTGAGGATTTCCACGCGCTGGCGCTCGCCGACCGAGAGGCTGCCGATGGTCGCGTCGGGTTGCACCGGCAGGCCGAAGCGCTGCGCCACCTCGAGCAACCGCGCACGGGCCGCCGCACGGCGCGAGACCGGGCGCCACAGCGGCTCGGTGCCCATCGTCACGTTGTCGAGCACGCTGAGGTTGTCGGCCAGCGTGAAGTGCTGGTGCACCATGCCCACGCCGGCGGCCAGCGCGGCCTTGGGGTTGCCGGGCGGCAGGGGCGAGCCGAAGACCTCGATGCGGCCTTCGTCGGCGACGTAGTGGCCGAACAGGATCGACATCAGCGTCGACTTGCCGGCACCGTTCTCGCCCAGCAGCGCGAGCACTTCGCCGGCCTGCAGGTCGAGGGAGATGGCGTCGTTGGCCACGAGCGGGCCGAAGCGCTTGGTGATGCCCTGGAGGCGGAGCACGGTGGGGTTCATGGGCAGACAGGTGGCGACGGCAGGTCGCGGCAGAAATTCTCGATGGCCCGGGCGGAGGCGACGGGCGAGGCTTGCAGCAGGCCGTGGGGGCCGTCGAGCTGCACCAGGTGCAACGCCGACAGCCCGCGCTGAATGGCGGCCACCGCGCGGCGCGGCACCACGCGGTCCTGCAGCGCCTGCAGGTACATCGCCGGCACACGCACCAACGGCAGCTTGTCGCGCACGTCGACGCGCTGCACTTCCTTCATGCGGTGGGTCATGACCGCGACCGACACCTGCTTCAGCGAGGCCTGGAGCATGTCCGACAGGTGCGGCGACGCCGAGCCGCCCAGCAGCAGGTGCCGCATCGGCGCGCGCATGAGCTTCGAATGCAGCAGGCGCATCGACAGGTCGAGCAGGCCCGCGCGCATCAGCGCCAGGCCGGGCGCGGGCCGGCGCGCGAAGCTGCAGCACAGGATGAGGCCGCGCAACCCCGGCGGGCGCGAGGCCGCGAGGGAGATGGCCAGCGGCCCGGAAAACGATTCGCCGAGCAGCACGAAGGGCTGCTTAGTGGGCAGTTGCGCGCGCACCAGCGGCTCGAGTTCGTCGTAGCCCAGCACCTCGCGGCCCGGGTAGCGCACGACGTCGATGGCGGCCTGCGGCCCCAGGGCCTGCGCCAGCGGCGCGAAGAGATCGCCGGTGCCGTCCATGCCCGGCAGCAAGACAAGACGAGGCAGGCGCCCGGGCGCCACCGTCACTTCCACGCGGCCAGGAAGGCCAGCATGACCTTGGCCGAGTTGTCGGCCGCGATGCTCATGAAGGTGCCCATCTCGTTCTCGCCGTCGCCGCCGCCCGCGAGGTCGCTGAGCGAGCGGAAGGCGATGTAGGGCACGCCGTTGCTGTAGGCGACCATGCCCACGGCCGCGGTTTCCATGTCGAGCACGTTGGCCTGGAAGGTCTTGTAGGTGTATTCGCGGTAGGCCTTGTTGTCCATGAAGGCCTGGCCCGACACGCCGTTGCCGCCCACCACCAGCTGCGGCTTGCGCGGCAGGCACTTGCCGGCGCCGCAGTTCGCCAGCTCGACGTTGCGGATGCTGCGTGCCACCTCGAGCATCTTCGGATCGGCCGCGAACCAGAACTTGCGCTCAATGCCCGGCCTGGCGGCCGAGCGCACCTCGACCGGGCGCGGGAAGTTCATGCCGAAGTTGGGCAGCGTGGCGTCGGTGATGAAGGGCGGCGCGCTGTACTTGCCGGGCGCGGTTTCGCGCGCCATGAGCACCTCGAGGTACTGGCCCCACTGGGCCGGCACGGTCACATCGCCCACGTGCAGCGACGGGTTCACGCCGCCCGCGATGCCGCTGAACACGATGCCGCTGATGCGAAAGCGGTTGAGCACGAGCTGCGTGTTCATGGTCGCGTTCGTCATGCTGATGCCCGAGAGGAACAGCACCACGGGCTTGCCTTCGAGCGTGCCGGTGGTGAATTCGACGCCGTTCACGCTGTGTTTGCGGGGGCCTTGCAGGCGCGTGAGCAGCAGCTTGAGCTCGGGCTCGAAGGCCGAGATCACGGCCAGGCGCGGCGTGTCGTCCAGCCGCGTGCTGCTGTTGATGCTCACGACGTCCGACTTGTAGACGCCGACGCAGCCCGTCAGCACGAGGCCGAGCGCGGCGGCCAGGACCGGGCCGCGCAGGCGCTGGAGAAGCGAGGAAGTGTTCGTCATGGTCATCAGGAGTTGGTGGGCGGGAGTGAGGGGCGGTGTGCGGCGTCGGGCGTGGCGATCCAGGCTTGCAGCGCGGCGACGCGCGCGTGCTTCGGTGCCAGGCCGACGAAGGTGGTGTAGGCGGCGAGCGCCTTGGCGTCGTTGCCGGCCTGCAGGTAGGCGTCGCCCAGGTTCAGGTAGGCGAGGGCGCGGCTGCCGTCCATGTCGATGGCCTGCTCGAACCAGCGCGCGGCCTCGACCGGCTTGCCGCGCTTGAAGTACACGAAGCCCAGGTTGTTGGCCGCGAGTGCAAAACGCGGCTGCAGCTTCAGCGCCTCGGTGAAGGCGGCTTCTGCCTCGTCGTAGCGGCGCTCGCGGTACAGCTGCAGGCCGCGGTCGTTGGCGCGCTGGGCGGCCACGCGCGGCGTGAGCGGCGCGGCGGCCGGCATGGTCAGCTTGGTGTCGGCGCCTTCGAGGTTCTTCACCACCACTTCGACGGCGGCCGGGCCGGCCTTGGCCGCCTTGGGTGTTGCGGCCGCATGCACGGCCTGCTCGTTGGCCTGGTCGATGCGCTTGTTGACCTGGCTGGCGGCGGCGTCGAGCTGCAGGCTGTCGCCACTGAGGCCTTCGCGCTCGACGGGCAGCGCGAACACGAACTCGCCGCCCTCCGAGCCCGGCAGGCTGCCGAAGGCCGGCGTCTGCCGCGCGATGGCCGAGACCGCCGGCGCCACGTAGGCCGCGAGCTCGGTGCCGGTGATGACGTTGTCGCCGTTCATGTCGGCCTTGCCCGACAGCGCCTGCAGCATCGTCCAGGTGAAGACCGAGTGGCCGCCGGGGCCGTCGTCGGCCACCTGCTGGTCGGCGCCGCCGGCGGTGAGCATCTGGCGGCCGATGCGGCGCGCGTTGTCGGTCAGGAAATTCCTGTTGCCCTGCGCCGCGCCGCCGCGCGTGAGGCCCAGGCCCGAGTAGCAGGCGTCCACGAGGAACAGCACGTGCTTGGCCGACAGCGCCTCGGCCACCTCCTGCAGCTGCGGCATCGAGATGGCGTCGGACGGCAGGTTGTCCAGCGTGGCGTCGACCGGCACGATGTAGCCGACGTCGCGCCCGCTCGCGAGCTTGCGGGTGCTGCCGTGGCCGGCAAAGAACACCAGCACGCGGTCGTCGCGCTTCACGCGCTTGCCGTCGGTCAGCTTTTCGTTCAGCGCGCGCAGGATGTTGGCGCGCGTGGCCTGGTCGTCGTACAGCGCCGTGATGTTCTCGGGCTTGAAGCCGAAGCGCGTCACGAGCAGCTGCTCCATCGCCTTGGCGTCGGGCACCGCGTGGTGCAGGCCGGGCCACTTGGCGTACTTGTCGATGCCGATCACCAGCGCGTGGCTTTCGCGGTAGAGCGTGTCGCCCGAGGTGGCGGCCACGCCGTCGTCGGGCGCGGTCTTTTTCGATGCGCTGACGACGAACTTGCCGTCGCGCCAGGTGGCGAAGCGGTAGCCGTCGGCCACCAGCTGGTCGAGCACCGTGGGCAGGGCCTGCACGGTGCGGCCCTGGATGTCGTGGAACAGGATGACGCCGCGCTTGGCCTTGTCGACCTCGGCCAGCACGCGGTCGGCGATCGACTTGGGCACCGGGTCGGCCCAGTCCATGGAGTCGACAGTCCACATCATGGAGCGCAGCTTGAGCGCCTCGACCGTGCTCAGCTTGGCCTCGTTGCGCGCGCCGTACGGAAAGCGAAAGAGGGTGGACTGCGGCCGGCCGGTGGCATCGAGCAGCGTTTCGGTCTCGCTGGCTTCGACGCGCACCGCGTCGTCCGTCATCTTGGCCATCATGCCGTGGCTGAAGCTGTGGTTGGCGAGCACGTGGCCGGCGGCCAGCACGCGCTTGGCCGCCGCGCCGGTGGCGCTGAGCTGGGCCTTGCCCTGCGCGTCGAGCTTGCCCAGGTTGCGCCCGAGCTGGAAGAAGATGGCGGGCGCGTCGTAGCGCTTCAGGATTTCGAGGATCTCGTCGGTGTGTTTGGCGTGCGGGCCGTCGTCGAAGGTCAGCACGACGGTCTTGGCGGGCAGCGAGGTGCCGAAGATCTCGCGTGCGTCCGCGCGGTCCTTTTCCTTGGCGCCGCCTGGGGGCTGCGTGTAGGGAACGATGGCGCCGAAGTCTTTCAGGATCTGCTCGCGCGAGTACAGGCCCTGCAACTTGGCCACGTAGTCGGCCCACTTCTCGCGCTTGGGCTCGATGCCGCGCTGCGCGAAGCGGCCGAACACGTCTTTCAGCTCGCGGTCATAGGCCTGCTCGATCTCGGCGAGCACGGCCAGGTCTTCGCTGGCGCGGCGGCCGAGCTTGAGCCCGGACAGCGACTGCGCCTGGCTGTAGCGCGTGCTCAGCTCCGAAAGAAACTCCTTGAACGCCAGCCGGTCGGCATCGAACCAGCTAGGCTCGCTTTCGATGCGGTCGAGCAGCGCGTTCAGGCCCGCCACGGCGGCAGGGTCTGTCATGTCCGCGGCCTGGGCGATCAGCGCCTGCTGGCGCTCCTGCATCTCGTGGAACAGCTGCTGCCCGACGGCGCTGACGGCGCGCTTCTCGGCCGCGTCGAGCGCACGCTCGCCGGTCATCAGCACGATCATCTGGCGGTGCGCGGCGAGCAGGGCGTCGGCGCGTGCCTGCAGCGCGGCCGGAATGCCGACCGGCGCCGCGACCACAGGCGGCGCAACGGCAGCGGGTGCCGAGGCGGCCGATGCGGGCGCCTCGGCCGCCGGGGCGGTGGCCGGGGCCGTCGGCTCAGGTTGACAGGCGGCGAGCCCGGCGGCCAACGCCGCGATGGCCACGCCATGGATTGCGGTCTGCCATCGCGCACGCTTCATGGGTTCGGGTCTGCTCGCTTGTCTGTCTGCTTGTTACTTGGCGGTGGACTTCGGCTGGGCGTCGTCCACCTTCACGGTGAACTTGCCGGCCAGGATGTCGGCCTGCTTCGCCTTCACCTTGGCCACGACGTCGGCCGGCACCTTCTTCTCGAAGGTGCCCAGCGGCGCGAGCTCGGAGCCCTTGTGCTTCATGTGCGAGTACACACCGTAGTCTTCGGCGGCGAACTTGCCTTCCTTCACCAGCTTGATCGCGCGGTCGGCCGAGGGCTCGAAGTTCCACAGCGCCGAGGCCACCACCGTGTCGGGGTACTGGGCCTGCGTGTCGATCACGTTGCCGATGGCGAGCTTGCCTTTTTCCTTGGCCGCGTCCGACACGCCGAAGCGCTCGGCGTACATGATGTCGGCGCCCTTGTCGATCATCGCGAAGGCCGCTTCCTTGGCCTTCGGGGGGTCGAACCAGCTGTTGATGAAGCTCACGCTGAACTCCACCTTCGGGTTCGTTTCCTTCGCGCCCGCCATGAACGCGTTCATGAGCCGGTTCACCTCGGGAATCGGGAAGCCGCCGACCATGCCGATGCGGTTGCTCTTGGTCATGCCGCCCGCGACCATGCCGCTGAGGTAGGCCGGCTCCTGGATGTAGTTGTCGAACACCGAGAAGTTCGGCGCCTGCGGCTTCAGCGACGAGCCCATGAGGAACGCCACCTTGGGGAAGTCCTTCGCGACCTTGCGCGCCGCCGCTTCCACCCCGAACACCTCGCCCAGGATCAGCTGGTTGCCGCCCGTGGCGTACTCGCGCATCACGCGCTCGTAGTCGGCATTGCTCACGTTTTCGGTGGCCTTGTACTCGATCTCCCCCCGCGCCTCGGCCGCCTTCAGCGCCTTGTGGATGCGGCCCACCCATTGCTGCTCGAACGGCACCGTGTACACGGCAGCCACCTTGAGCTTGGCCTGCGCGAGCGCAAGGCCCGGGGCGCCCGCGGCAAGCGCTGCGGCGACGGCGATGGAACGAACGATCAATTGACGGCGTGCTGTCACGGTCTTCTCCTCGATTGAAATAAAAGAACCACCCTGCAATCCCCATGCCCACCAACAGAGCCCGCCCTCGCGGCGGGCTCCCTTCCAGCAAACACCGAGGAACCGGCTCCGCCGGGCCTCAGGTGTTGCCCCCGGTAGGGGGTTGGCGAAGCGACACGAAGTGCGCGAAGCCTGGGGGCGAGCCTATTTAGTGCCGAAGATGCGGTCGCCGGCGTCGCCCAGGCCCGGCAGGATGTAGCCGTGGCTGTCCAGCTCGCGGTCGATGGCGGCGGTGTAGATCGGCACGTCGGGGTGCGCGGTCTGCATCGTCTTCACGCCTTCGGGGCAG
The DNA here is from genome assembly GCF_059423125.1 of Variovorax sp. GW531-E2. NCBI lineage: Bacteria > Pseudomonadati > Pseudomonadota > Betaproteobacteria > Burkholderiales > Comamonadaceae > Variovorax > Variovorax sp. GW531-E2. Next base: position 38,866 of record NZ_JBWKXQ010000059.1, read on the forward strand.
GTCAGCAGGCAGACGAACTTGATCGACTTGGGGTTGAGTTCCTTCAACCGCTCGACCGCGGCCACGGCCGAGTTGCCGGTGGCCAGCATGGGGTCGACCACGATCACGTCGCGGTTTTCCATCTCGCCGGGCATCTTGAAGTAGTACTCGACGGCCGTGAGCGTCTTGGGGTCGCGGTACAGGCCGATGTGGCCGACGCGCGCGCCCGGCACCACCGTGAGCATGCCGTCCAGGATGCCCGTGCCGGCCCGCAGGATCGACACCAGCACCACCTTCTTGCCGTCGATGACCTTGGCCTGCATGGTCTCCAGCGGGGTCTCGACCTCGATGTCCTGCATCGGCATGTCGCGCGTGACCTCGTAGGCCATCAGCATGCTGATTTCATTCAAGAGCCGGCGAAAGCTGTTGGTGGAGGCGTCCTTGCGGCGCATCAGCGTGAGCTTGTGCTGGACGAGAGGGTGGTCGACGAGGTGGACGTTGCTCATTGGAGTCTTCTTTTGGTGTGCCGTTGCGGAAAACAGGAGAGTCTAAAAGACTAGAAGACGGTGCCGTCGCTCTCGATCTGCAGCGGTGGCGCACCGTTTCGCAAGCGCTGTGCCAGCACCCGGCCCGCGGCCCAGGTGCCGCCTTCGAGCACGCAGGCCAGGGGCAGCTCTTCCTCGGTGCGGTCGAGCACCTTGCGCACGCGCGGGGCGATTTCGTCGAGCAGCGCCACGGTGAGGGCGCGCCATTCGACGATGAACTCGTCGCCGGCCTTCCAGCGGCGGGTGAGAAAGGCCGGCTCGCGCGGCACGATCACGCCGCTGTCGATCAGCAGGCCGCCGTTGCGGTATTCGGGCAGGGCGGTGAGCGCGTCGAGGTGGCGCACCTTCACGCCGGCCCATTCGAAGGGCTCGAGCAGCGAGTACGTGAGCCACTGCGACAGCTTGTGGAACGGCATCCAGCCGTTGGTGAGCCCGGGGCCGGCGACGGCGCTGTGGCGCCAGCAGTCGCCCAGCGCGAAGGCCGGGTCGCCCGAGCCGATGCCGCCCGCGTTGTCGCTGCCGTCGGCCGCCAGGCTGTCGATGGCGTTGGCCGAGGGCCAGATGTGCGACAGCGTGTCGAGCAGCAGCGACAAAATCTGGTGCGCCGTGATCTCGGCCGTGGGCGGCGAGGCCGCGCCCAGCGGGGCCACGAGTGCGTCAAAAAGACCGGCGGGCCGGCCATCGTCGCCGAAGGTCTCGGGCTGCTCGCTCATGGCCTCGCCCAGGCGGCGCAGCAGCACGGCGCGCCCGGCCAGGCCGACGAGCGGATTGACCTCGCTCACCTGGAAGGCGTCGCCCAGGCGCTCGGTCACGAGGCCGCGCAGGCCGGCCGCGTCGGCCTGCAGCGGGTGGTTCGGGTCGGACGAGAAGAGCCCGCTGGTGAACGCATGGAAGCACGCCACGCCCAGCCCTTCGGAGCGCGTGAAGCGCAGGCCGGTGGCCGGTTCGGTGTAGTGCCAGGTCGGGCCGGCGCCGGCGTCGAGCAGCACGCTCACCAGCGTGAGGTCGATGTGGGCGCGGGCGCGCTGGCGGGCGTCGAGGCCCTTGCCGAGCAGCGCGTCGAGCTGCAGGCGGCGGTCGACGCCGCCGGCCTCGAAGTGGCGCCAGCGGCTGTGGTACGGGATGGTGTCCCAGGGGTAGCGCTCGCGCGTGACCTCGGCCACGGTGCGCGCCGCGTCTTCGAGCGCGTCGTCGCTGCCGATGCGGAACCACTGCGACTCGCCGCGGCGCGCGCGTGCCAGCAGGGCGCCCGCGCGCTGGCGGATGGCGGTGGTGGTGCGCAGCAGGCTGGCGGCGCCGGCCGGGTGGCCGGTGTCGGGAGTGAATTCGATCGACGGGTCGACATTGCCCGCGCCGCCGGGGCGCAGGCTGCCGGAACCGTCGGCGGGCAGGTCGATGTCGGTGCTTCGGCTCATTCGCTCAATCCCCGGCCCTTGGCCTTTTTCAGTTCCTCTGCGTCCGGCACCGGGCCGGGGGTGAAGTAGCCGGCCGCCATCTTGGCGTCCATCTCGACACGGGCGTCGGCCGGGATCAGTTCGTCGGGAATGTTCACGCGCTCGCCGATCTCGATGCCCGAGCCGGTGATGGCGTCGAACTTCATGTTGCTCATCGACACGAGGCGGTGGATCTTCTTGATGCCCAGCCAGTGGAAGACGTCGGGCATCAGCTCCTGGAAGCGCATGTCCTGCACGCCGGCAACGCACTCGGTGCGCGCGAAATACTGGTCGGCCGTGTCGCCGCCGACCTGGCGCTTGCGGGCGTTGTAGACCAGGAACTTGGTCACTTCGCCGAGCGCGCGGCCTTCCTTGCGCGAGTAGGCGATGAGCCCCACGCCGCCGCGCTGCGCGCCCTGGATGCACTCTTCGATGGCGTGCGTGAGGTAGGGGCGGCAGGTGCAGATGTCGGAGCCGAACACGTCGGAGCCGTTGCACTCGTCATGAATGCGGGCGGTGAGTTCCACGTCGGGGTTGGCCAGGTCGCGCGGGTTGCCGAAGATGTAGAGCGTCTGCCCGCCGATGGGCGGCAGGAACACCTCGAGGTCGGAGCGCGTGACGAGCTCGGGGTACATGCCGCCGGTCTCCTCGAAGAGCGTGCGGCGCAGGTCGGTTTCGGAGCAGCCGAAGCGGCGCGCCACCTCGGGCAGGTACCACACGGGTTCGATGGCCGCCTTGGTGACCATCGCGGCGCCGCCCGTGGTGAGGAAATGGCCGTCGGCCTTGAGGCGCCCGCTTTGCAGCGCCTCGATCACCTCGGGCAGGATCACGTGGGCCTTGGTGATCGCGATGGTCGGGCGGATGTCGTAGCCGGCCGCGAGTTCGGTGGAGAACACGTCGGCCACCAGCGCACCCCAGGGGTCGAGCGAGACGATGCGCCCGGGCTCGCTCCACTGCGGATACGGGCCGATGACGTCGGTGGGCGCGGTGTTGGTGAGGTCGGCCTTGTGTTCGCGCTTCAGGGCGCCGGCCGCCACGGCCAGCGCGCGGTACACGCTGTACGAGCCGCTGTGCGTGCCGATGACGTTGCGGTGCGCGCGCTTGGTGGTGGTGCCGACCACGGGGCCACGCTCGGTGGCGGTGGCCGCGCCCCAGTGGATCGGCAGCGCGCCGAAGCCGCCGGCATGCGAGGTCAGGCGGATGTGGCCGGTCGAGGACGAGGGGTGGAGCGGAGGGTTCTGCGTCGGGCTCGCGCCAGTCGCTGTCGGCAAGGCGGAAGGGAGCGCGGTACTGTCTGCGGACATTTGAGGCCCTCAAAAAATGCAATGTACCGAGCACTTGTGCGGCTGGCAAGCGAGGGCCCGTGCGCTCCCGCCGCGCTGTTGCAGCGCGGGAGTTCAGGCAGGCGAGGAGCGCAGGCCGTAGGTCTTGCCGTGCACGAACAGGTACTCGGCGCGCAGCACCGCGTCGCCTTTCTCACCGGTGAAGGTGAAGCCCAGCACGGCCACCGGCGTGCCGGGCTTGATCTCCTCGACGCCCCAGGCCTGCAGCCGCGTGAGCGGGGCCAGCTCGACCTGCCACTTGCGGTCGCGTCGCGTCGGCAGCTGCGCCTTGGCCAGCAGCGCCGCGCCGTCGACCGTTGCGCTTTGCTTCGGCACGGGCCGCTGCTTCAGGTCGGGCGGCAGCGCGAGGTTCTCGGGCAGCTCGATCTCCAGCTCGCCGTGCGGATTGCGCCAGCTCACCTTGGTGGCGCGGCCTTCCAGATAGAGCGGGCGCTCCTGGTCAAAACTGCTCCAGCCGTGGTGGGCCCAGGCGGGCAGGGCCAGTGCGATCGAACCGGTCACGAACATGCGTCGATGCAGCATCGCGTTCTCCTTGGTCAGACATAGGCAATCCAGCGCCCGCAGATGATGACAGCGAGCCAAAACCCCAAAGACAGGAGGCATTGAAACCTGGCGAATCCGCTCTGCCCGCCGAGGTCGCCGCGCAGGTGGAACCAGGCGGCGTTGAGACCGGCCAGCAGGATCAGCAGCAGCTTGACGCGAAAGGCCGTGTTGTTCAGCAACTCGCCCGGCTGGCTCGCGAACATGGTCAGGCCGGTCAGTGCGCACAGGCCGAAGCCCAGCAGGGCGGGGCGCAGCGTGAGGCGCGCCAGCAGCGGCGCCGGCAGCTCGCGGGCCAGGCCGAGGGCGCGCAGCTCGAACACCAGCAGGCCGCCGAACAGCAGCGCGATGCCCACGATGTGCGCCGCCTCCAGCGCCGGGTAGGCCCAGGGGTGCGAGACGAGTCCGGCCAGCATCGGGGCAGCTTAGCGCAAGCCTCGCCCCGGGGGCGCGGCACAATCCCTTGCAATCTTTTTTCACCAGGCTGTAACCGGCCGGCCCGATGGCACGAAACACCGTAGACAGCAGGACGACACCGAGCGACGCGGAAGCGGCCTTGCGCCGCCTGTTCCTTCGCGGCCTCGATGGCGACGCCGGCGCGTACCGCGAGTTCCTGCAGAAACTGAGCGCGCACCTGCGTGCTTTTCTGGGCAAGCGCCTGTTCGGCTGGCCCGATGAAGTGGAAGACCTCGTCCAGGAATGCCTGCTCGCCATGCACAACCAGCGCCACACCTACCAGAGCGACCAGCCGCTGACGGCCTGGGTGCATGCCATTGCGCGCTACAAGATGATCGACTTGCTGCGCGCCAAGTCGGTCCGCGAGGACCTGCATGACCCGCTGGACGACGACCTGGCCGTGTTCGCCGCGTCGGCCACTGAGGCCAGCGATGCGAAGCGCGACCTCGGCGGGCTGCTGCAGACCCTGCCCGAACGCCAGCGCCTGCCCATCGTGCACGTGAAGATCGAAGGCCTCTCGGTGGCCGAGACGGCCAGCCTCACGGGCATGTCGGAGTCGGCGGTGAAGGTCGGCATCCACCGGGGTCTCAAGGCCCTGGCCGCGAAGTTCGGGGGAGGCGCCGCGCCATGAAGACCGACGACCTCGTCAATCTGCTGGCCGCCGGCGAGGTGGCGGTGCCGCGGCGCAGCGCCAGCGGGCGCATCGGGCTGGCGGTGCTGGCCGCGCTGCCACTGTCGTTCGTGATCCTGTTCGGCGAGTACGGGCTGCGGCCCGACCTGGTGCAGGCGATGTTCTGGCCGATGTTCTGGGTCAAGGTGCTGTTTCCGCTGTGCATCGCGGCGGCGGCCTTCGTGACGGTGCAGCGGCTGGCCCGGCCCGGCGTGCGGATGCGCCACGCGTGGTGGGGCGGGGTGCTGCCGGTGTTGGGGGT
>NZ_JBWKXQ010000060.1:0-43899 GCF_059423125.1 Variovorax sp. GW531-E2
CCCCCGGTGGTAGTCTCCCTCCCCGATGAACCTCCGCACCAAGATCGTCGCGCTGGCCGTTGCGCCCCTGCTGGTCGCGCTGGTGCTCGTGGCCCTGGCCGTGCGTCACCAGGAGCACGACCTGGCCCAGCGCGAGCGGGCGCTCATCGAGCGCAGCTACATGGCCCAGCGCCGCAGCGAGCTGCGCAGCTACGTCGACCTGGCCGTGAGCAACCTGCTGCCGCTGTACGAGTCGGGCCTGGACGACGAGGCCACGCGCACCGAAGCCCTGCGCCGCCTGGCCACGCTCAACTACGGCGACGACGGCTACTTCTTCGTCTACGACATGGACGGCAACTCGCTCATGCACTCGCGCCAGCCCGAGCTGGTCGGCCAGAACCTGTGGAACCTGCGCGATTCGCATGGCCGCTTCACCATCCAGGAGCTGATCCAGGGCGCGCGCGACAAGGGCGGCGCCTACGTCGAGTACGAATGGCGCAAGCCCTCCAGCGCGCAGATGGCGCCCAAGCTCGGCTACGTCACCGCGCTGCCGCGCTGGAACTGGATGGTCGGCACCGGCCTGTACCTGGACGACATCCAGTCGACCATGGACACGCTCGACCGGCAGATGAACGCCAACGTCACCGCCACGCTGCTGTGGATCGCCGGCATCGCCGCGCTGTGCCTGGGCGTGGTGAGCGCGGCCGGGCTGCTGCTCAACCTCAGCGAGCACCGCACGGCCGAAGCCAAGCTGCGCCTGCTCGCGCGCCGCGTGGTGCAGTCACAGGAAGAAGAGCGCGGCCACCTCGCGCGCGAACTGCACGACGGCACCAGCCAGACGTTGGTGTCGGCCAAGCTGCTCATCGAATCGGCGGTGGAGCAGCTCGACCGCGCGCACCAGTCGCCGCCGCCCGCGCTCGGCAAGGCGCTGCAGCGACTGAACGATTCGCTCACCGAGGTGCGCCGCATCTCGCACCGGCTGCGTCCCGCGCTGCTCGATACCCTGGGCCTGCCCGCCGCGCTGGAGCGCCTGGGCGCCGAGTTCGGTGAAGAAGGCGGCGTCGACGCATCCATCATGGTCGAGGGCGAACCCTTCGAGCTGTCGCAAGAAGCCAAGACCGCGCTCTTTCGCGTCACGCAGGAAGCGTTGACCAATGTGCGCAAACACGCGCGTGCGCAACAGGTGCACATTGCGCTGGGTTTCGACGAAGAGGCCGTGCGCCTGGAGATCAGCGACGACGGCGTCGGCTTCAACGTCGAGGCCATGCAGCTCGACCCGCAGCGCGGCATCGGCCTGCGCAACATGCGCGAGCGCATGGAGTCCATCGAAGGCCGGCTGCGCATGCGCTCGGGCCGCGGCCACACGTCCATCGTGGCCGAAGTGCCCGTGCGGCGCGCAAAGCCAGAATAGCGGCCATGAAAGAAGACCCCGCCGCTGCTGCCGCTCCCGTTGTCGTGCGACTGTTCCTGGTCGACGACCACCCGCTGGTGCGCGACGGCCTGCGCGCGCGCCTGGGCGCCATGCCCGGCCTGGAGATCGTGGGCGAGGCTGGCAGTGGGGCCGAGGCGCTGGCACTCATCGGCCCTGCGCAGCCGCACCTCGTGCTCATGGACGTGGGCATGAAGGACATGAACGGCATCGAGCTGGCGGCGCTGCTGCTGCAACAACAGCCGCAGCACCAGCAGCCCGCGCCGCACATCGTGATGCTCAGCATGTACGACAACCCCGAGTACGTGCAGAAGGCCCTGCAGGTCGGCGCGCGCGGCTACGTGCTGAAAGACGCGCCGGCCGCGGAGATCGTGGCGGCCATCGAGGCCGTGTCGGCGGGCGGCACCTTCTTGAGCCCGGCCGTGTCGAAGAAACTCTTTCGCAACCAGACCCCGCGCCCGCTGCTCACGCCGCGCGAGAGCGAAATCTTGAGCGCGCTCGGCCGCGGTGAATCGAGCAAGCAGATCGCACGCGACCTCGGCCTGAGCGTGCGCACCGTGGAGGCGCACCGCCAGAGCATCAAGCGGCGCCTGGGCATCGAAGGGCAGGCGGAGCTCATCAAGTACGCGGTGGAACACGCGCGGGAGTTCGGCGGGCAGGGTTGAGGCGCTGCTGTCGATGCGGGGCTTGGGCCCTGCTTTCAGGGCCTGACTGTCAGGGCTTTGTGAATCGCCGCTGCCGCAGCGCGATTACTTGCGCGAACCGCGCATTCCTCGGCGAAATTTCTCTCTGTGCCGGGCAGGACTTCTCTACAGTGAATGCCCCTGTGATGAAACGACCCGCCATGTGGGCGAGGAGGGCAGCACACACCGCACCACGGACCACTGACTGATTGAGTGAATGAATGAACCGCTTCGCCTCACGGCGGGCCATCGATGCAGATCGATCGATGCAAACGTGAGGCACAAAAGGCGACGGCCACGGTGCGCGAACACCATGACCGTCTAACCAAGTGACGTGCATACACCTTGGAAGGAGCACAACAAATGGCTAAACGAATTATGGCCCGCGCTACCGCGCCGGCCTCTCCCCACGCGACCACCCCCAACGCAGCAGACCTGTTGGAATGCAAGCTGGAACAACTGAACTCACTGCTGTGGTGCTGCCACGGCGCCGGCGATGGGTGGTTCGAAGAGGCGGGGGCAGGGCATCGGGACAACCTGCTGTGGATCGCGTCGGATTTGGCGCGGGATGCGGCGGCGTTGTTTCAGGAGAGTGGGGGAGGGTGAGAGTTTGGCGCCGGTATTGGATATCGGGGTGGCTGCTTCAGACTGATTGCTGCCGCTCGGGGCGATATGCATCGAGGGCGGCTTTGCGACCCGGCACGGACTTCCGCCTCGCAAATCTGCCCGGGCCGTCTGACTGAAGTAGACACGAACCAGCCGGTGCGCTCGTGTCAATAAACGGAGGTTCCAAACGCTCTGTGGCTTGGGCGACTGCTCGCATGCGTTGTGTCTTCAGTCTCGCCAACGCGACGCAACAAGGCACATACGGTCGGTTGCCCAGGAGGCTCTACAGCATGGTTGTCGATGTCAGTTCGCAGCGTCTCGTCGAGCGTTGGCGTGTCGCCCCTGGCCAGTCGAACTTCGATCGACCACACAATGGCGTCACGAAGGATTTTCGGCATGCTGCGCCCACTGAGGTAAGTCCGAAGCAGCGACTCGGCGGTGAACTGGGAAGGTGTCATGGGCCCCTCCGTTGAAGAAGTTGAAGCCGCCACACTACCGCGCAGGAGATTTTTCGACCGTGCGCTGGCGCACAGACCGAAAACAAAAGGCGCGCCATGATCTGGTTGACGGCCATCCGGCGCTGGTAGAGGAAGCTTAAGCACCCGCCCATCAAGAGCGGCGCCTCGATGCCGGCGGGCCGTCACCTCGCTGGATTTCATGGCAAAGGCCAAGCACTTGGGCCTGCGGAGCGATCAACTCCCGTTGTCTTACGGCCGCGAAGCGCCAAGCGTGTGATAGTGCACAGCCGCCCCCAAGAAAGATTCTCGCAATGTCCGATGCTCCCTACTTTCATGATGCCTCTGGCTCCGTCCGCTTCTGGGTGGACCTGGAGGGCAACCGGTTCGTGAGTGCCAGCGTCGGGAGCCAAGCGCTGCGCTATCACTTTCACACACCCGAGAGCGCCGATCCGCTTGAAACCTTCGGCCACCATGTCGAAGAGATAGAAGCCGCGGTGCGGCGGCGTCTCTCACAGGGAGCCATGGAGCCGGTGATGCTGCGGGAGAACGACCTTCATGCTCCTGCCGTGTGAATGGCAGGAAGGCCGCCCGTCATGAGATCAACCGCGCGTAGTTGCGCTGGTTGGCCCGATAGCAATCGCACGCCGCATTTTCCAGTCCTTGGCGATCCGTGATCGTGATGGCGCCGCGGCGGTATTCGATCAGCCGACGCTCGTGCAGTGCCGTCGCTGCATTGGTGATGCCGACCCTGCGCACCCCCAGCATGCGACCCAGTACTTCATGAGTCAGTGCCAGGTGTGCGGAGTGCGCGCAATCCTGCGTGGTCAGTAGCCAGCGCGCCAGGCGCTCCTCGATCAGATGGAAGCGGTTGCACAGGCCCGAGCGACCCAGTTCCATCAGCAGCACACAGACGTAGCGGTTGAGAACACGCCTGAGCATCGTGTTGTGCTCCAGCTCCTGAGCAAAGGACTGCGCTGTCAGGCGCCAGGCCAGACCGCCGCCTTGAACGAACGCTCGCAACGGTGCGCTCTGAACACCCAGCGACAGTTCGTAGCCCAAGGCGCCCTCGTTGCCCACCAAGCCTGTTTGCAGGCCGTCGTGGCCGTCCGCCGTGGAAACCAGCGAAACAAAGGCGCTCGTGGGGAAGTGGATGTGGTGGATGGCATCGCCCGGCTCATAGAGCGTCTGGGCCGCGGCCAGTGGCACGCTCTCGCATTTTTCGAGCAGACGCGCCCTGACCATCGGCGGCAGCACTTCGAGCAGACGGTTGTGAATGGGGCGGGTCGGATGGGATGTCACAGAGCCCCTGTTGAGAGGAGCCAGCGCGAAAATGCGTGACCCGCCGCATTGTTGCCGATGCGATGGCTCACGTCTGTGCGGCGGCGCACCGAGCGTGACCATCGGCACGGCGAATCAGCTTGCCACTTGGCGAGGCAGCAGCCGATCCGTTTCGCGCTTCACGACCTCATAGCATTCACACACCTGCTGTTCCAGGCCCGGGCGGTCGAGCACCGTGATGTGACCTCGGGCGTACTTGATCAGGTTCAGACGCTGCAATTTGCCTGCCGCCTCCGTCACGCCTTCGCGTCGCACGCCGAGCATGTTGGCGATCAGCTCTTGCGTCATGACCAGTTCATTGCCGGGCAATCTGTCCAGGCTCAACAACAGCCAGCGGCACAGCTGCTGCTCGAGCGAATGATGCCGGTTGCACACCGCCGTTTGCGACATCTGGGTGATGAGCGACTGGGTGTAGCGCAGCAAGAGGTGAAGCAACGGGCCCCCCTTGTCCGTCAGCTCCTGAACGTGGGTGGCACTCAGCCTGAAGGCGTTGCCAGCACTTTGCACCACGGCACGATTGGGGGTGCTACCTCCGCCCATCAGGAGCGACACGCCCACCATGCCTTCGAAGCCGACGACCGCGATCTCCGCCGACTGCCCGTTCTCCAGCACGTACAGCAGGGAGACGATGCAATCGACGGGGAAGAAAACGTGTCGCTGCACCACCCCCGACTCGTAGAGCACCTCCCCGAGACGCAGCGGCACCAATTCGAGGAACGGCTCCATTCGGGCCATCACCTCGAGAGGGATGGCATCCAGCAGTTCGTTGTGTGCATCGGCCCGACGCAACGAAGAAGAACGAGGAGGCAATGCCATGGGCGAGATCTGCTTCCAAATTTTCATGATTCTGCGACTGAAATCCGGCGTCTGTGCGCTGGCGTACCAATCGCCGGGACATTTTTTTTGGGGGGGCTTGGTGCGCCAGCGAACAGTCAGGGACTCACTTTCTGGCTAGCGTGGGCCCCCAGAACCTCGCCTTGGAGAGCAACCCCATGTACGCGATGAGCCCCGCGGAAATCGACACCGAGAACCTGGCGCGCACTTGCTTGTACGGCCGTCAATTGCCGCTGCCGCCCAACACAGACCCAGGAAATCCAATGCGCATACATCTGCTCCGCCGCCTTTGCCGCGCGCGACCGCCTGTGCCGACCGATGATCTGGAGGAGACTCGAATGCGCGGAGTGCTGCGCAGCGCGGGGTTGAACGAGGCCGAACCTCCGTCCCCCGCTGTACCCACGTGGGCGAGTCGTCTGTTCAGGCCGGGCCACCGTGATGCGCGTGACGCCCAAAAGGCATGCTGCATCGGAACAAGCGCATTGAGCCCGTAGCATGGCCAAGCTTCTCGTGCACACAGCGACGGTGACTCTCAGCTTGCCCTTCGACATTGACGCGGACGCCGAAGTCGCAGCCCTTCGCGGCGCAGGAATCCCCGTTGATGCGCTCGGCAACGCAGAGTCTGGCTACCTGTTCGTGAGGCTCGCCAACAACCGCTGCGACAACATCTTCCGGTGGTTTCCCAACAAGAAGTTCTCAAAACCCTGAGAGGCTGCATTGATCTCTACGTCGGCGGCGAATGGCAGCAGGGATTTTCGGGGGTAGATTTTTCTGACGCGGGAGGCTACCCCTTGCTTACGGCCGGCGATCTTGATTGGGGGGCCACATGGGCTCATGCGAGTGCGATGCGCCATTGAACTCAAAGCAGACGTCCGTCGCTTCGCGGTCGATTTCTACAATCGCTGCGAAGCGGACTTTCTCGACTGCTGGTTGTAGGACGGCATAGGGCCCACTGCGGTCTTCCGACATTGTCCAAAGCTGCCGGTCGTCGCGCCACTAAGAGACATCTCCTTCCACGCATTGTCTAGCCAGGCACGCTGAATAAAACCCAACCATGTCCGCCGCTGTAGTCCCTCGCCCCCAGTGCACCGCTTGCCTGCGCCCGCTCAGCGCCTGCATTTGCCGCTGGGTCGCGCCCACTGCCCACACGGTGGAGGTACTAGTGCTGCAGCACCCGTTGGAGGTACACCAGGCCAAAGGCAGTGCCCGCCTGCTGCACCTCAGCTTGGCGCACTGCCGCTTGGTGGTGGGTGAGGCATTTGCCGTACCCGTCTGGCCGGAGGACGGCAAGCACACGCTGCTGCTGTACCCGGACAGTCTGCAAGATACCGCCCCGGACCTGCGAGTCCCACCCCCGCTACCGCCCGAGTGGCCGCAAGCCCCGTCGCGCCTGCGCCTGGTCGTGCTGGACGGCACCTGGCGCAAAAGCCGAAAGATGCTCTATCAAAGCCCGCCACTGCAACAGTTGCCCCGCTTGGCCCTGCACAACCTGCCGCCTTCGCACTACCGTATCCGCAAAGCCCATGGGCCCGACCAACTGTCCACGCTGGAGGCGACCTGCTCCGCCTTGTGCCAACTGGAAGGCGGTGCGGCGCGGTTCCAGCCCTTGTTGAATGCCTTCGACGGGTTTGTCGAGTACTTGGAGCAGGCTGGCGGGCAGCGAAACGCGCAAACCGACAAGTCCTGCCCTCGATCAAGGGATACAGGGTTCGTTTAAGCGACCAGGTGAATGGCCGGTTTTGGCCGATAGTACCTATTCGTCTCGCAGGCGCCAACGACGGCAACCGCTGCATTGCCGACATTGCGGAACTACGAAACGGATCTGAGCGATCTTGCTTTGATACCCTGTAAGTTGTACCTGCCCGAAGCTTCTCGTGATGCCCGACCTCCCTTTCAGCCCCGCCGCCGACCGCAACAAACAACCCATCCTCGATGCCCTGACCCGCATCCTCGGTGAGCGCGGCACCGCCTTGGAAATCGCCTCCGGCACAGGCCAACACGCCGCCTGGTTCGCCGCTGCCATGCCCTCATGGACCTGGCAGCCCACCGACGCAGACGCCCGCTCGCTCCCCGCGATCGCCAGTCGCGTCGAGCAAACCGCGCTGCCCAATCTGCGTCCACCGCTGCTGCTCGACGTGATGGCGCCGCAGTGGCCGGCGCAAGGCCCCGCGTTCGCTCAAGAAGGCAAAGAAGAAGAAAAGTTCGACGCCATCTACTGCGCCAACATGCTGCACATCGCGCCCTGGCCCACCTGCGCCGCGCTCATGGCCGGTGCCGCGCGGCATCTGCGTGCCGGCACCGGCGTGCTGATCACCTACGGGCCTTACTTCGAAGACGAAGCACAGCACGGCCCCACGGCGCCGAGCAATCTGGCGTTCGACGAAGACCTGCGCGCGCGCAATCCCGCGTGGGGCATTCGTCGTCTCGACGACGTGGTGGCAGAGGCGCGTCGCGTCGGCCTTGCATTGCGCGAGCGGCACGCGATGCCTGCGAACAACCTGCTGCTGGTCTTCGGCTTCAGCTGATGACGAGGAAGGGCGAGGGCGTTGTCGCCCGCCAAGGGGCTCTGCATTGCGATCCGGCCCACTCGCGCTAGAGTCGGGCCACGTCCACAAGACCGGCCTGCGCCCATGCTCGACACACCATTGCCGACGCCTCCTCATTCCCCCGCATCGCTGTCGCTGCTGCAGCAGCGACTCCTGTTCCGACTGATCCCCGCCGTCACCGCCTGCCTCCTGGCCGTCGGCTGCGCGAGCCCGCCGTCGACGCGTGCGCCCAGTGGTTCGGTTCCGAGCAGCAACATCCCGCCGTTGACGTCGGAGCAGTCGAATAGCATCACGATCCATGCGCTGGGACTGGTCGGCACGCCGTACCGCTATGGCGGCAATTCGCCCGAGGGCGGGTTCGATTGCAGCGGGCTCATCGGCTACGTGTACCGCCACAGCGTGGGGCAGGTGCCGCCGCGCACGGTGTCGCGCATGGCGGGCTTCGGCCGGCCGGTGCCGATGTCGGAGCTTCGCTCGGGCGACCTGGTGTTGTTCGGCTCGGCGTCGCCCACGCATGCGGGCATCTATGTGGGCGACGGGCGCTTCGTGCACGCGCCGTCCACGGGCGGCGAGGTGCGGCTCGACCGGCTCGACGGCGTGTACTGGTCGCGCCAGCCGACGCAGGCGCGACGGCCGGGCTGATCCGGCGAAACCGGCTCGCGCGTTACGCGCGCGGCGATTGCACGTGCTCGGCTCGCACGCCGATGCCCACGGCGCGCGCCGGCAGGGTGCGCAGCCACGGCCAGCGCCCCAGCAGGCGCAGGGCCCAGGGCATGGGGCGAGGCGCGGTCGATGCAGCCGCCTTGCGGCTGAGCACGGGCATCAGCACGCGGTCCTGCACGAGGCGCTGCGCGGCCTGGGTGACGCGCACGGGCCATTCGCGGCGGCGCTGCAGCTGGGGCAGCAGGTTGTCGATTTCCTTGTCGGTGGCGCTGCCGGCCAGCGAGGCGGCCAGCAGGTTGGCGGCGGCCACGGCGTCCTGCACGGCGAGGTTGATGCCGACGCCGCCCACGGGCGACATGGCGTGTGCGGCGTCGCCGATGCACAGCAGGCCGGGGCAGGACCACGATTCGAGCCGGTCGACGGTCACTTCGAGCAGCTTCACGGCCTCCCAGTCGGGCAGGGCCTCGGGCAGGCGGGTGGCGAAGAAGGGCGCGATGCGCGCGATCTCGGCATGGAAGGCGGCAATGCCGCGCGACTGCAGTTCGGCGCTGCCGCCCTTGCGGATGACGAAGGCGCACTGCCAGTAGTCGCCGCGGTTGAGCGTCACCAGGAGGTGGCCCGCCGCGATGTGGCCGCCGGTGGCTTCGGGGTCGCCGGCCAGCTTGGGAATGCGCATCCACAGCACGTCGATGGGCGCGCCGTAGCTGATGTGCGGCAGCGCCGCCGCGTCGCGCAGGGTGGAGTGGCGGCCGTCGGCGGCCACGATGAGGGAGGCGTGCAGCTCGATGTCCTTCGGGCCGCCGCTGTCGGGGCTGCGGGCGCCGACGCGCACTTTCACGCCGTTGACGCGGCCCTTGTCCTGCAGCAGGCCGACGGCCTCGGCGTCGGTCCACAGCTCGAAGCCGGGGTAGCGCCGCGCCTCGTCGCACATGAAATCCAGAAACTCCCACTGCGGCATGAGCACCAGGAAGCGGGCGTGCGTGGGCAGCCGCCTGAAGTCGGCAATGGTCACGCCGCGGCCCTCGTAGGTGCCGCGCAGTTCTTCGATGCGGTTGTGCGGGCGCTGCAAGAAGGCGTCGAGCAGGCCGAGTTCGTGCAGCACTTCGAGGGTCGAGGGGTGCACGGTGTCGCCCCGGAAGTCGCGCAAAAAGTCGAGATGTTTCTCGAGCACGACGACGGGCACGCCCGCGCGCGCAAGCAACAGGCCCAGCACCATGCCGGCCGGGCCGCCGCCGGCGATGCAGCAGCGGGGCGACGTGGTGGGAGCGGGCGCAGAGGTGGTGTGGGTGTCCATGGCTCCGATCGATCCGGTCGCGCCATGGGTGGCGTGGCCTGTGGGGTGCGCGGTGCGCGCACCCTCGGTGCACGCACTGCGCGGCCGGACCGCCGGGGCCCGGACCTCAGGGCTGCGTGAAGCTCACGCGCTGGGCGATGAGCACGCCGTCGACCACGCGGTCGCCGACGACGGTCACGCGCTTGCCGTTGCCCAGGTCTGCGGCGGTGCCGTTTTCGAAGATGGTACCGGAGCCGCTGGCATCCACACGCTGGCCGCGCACGATGAAGTCGGCGGCCGACATGTAGTTGGCGATGGGGCCGATCACGGTGAACGACACGGGCCCGCCGGTGCCGGGCACGTGGCGGATGCGCAGTTTCTTGACCACGAGCACCTGGCCCGAGAGGAAACCGTCGACCTCGACCTTCACGCCGTTGCCGATGGAGCCGCTGGGCCCGCCGGTGATCTGGGCGTTGCGCGCGTCGATCTTGTTGCCCAGCACGCGGAAGTCGCCCAGCGCGGCGAAGTCGGTGACCACGCCGGCCAGCTGCAGCGCGATGCCGTCGGCCGAGGGAATGGCGTACCAGCCCTGCACCTGGGTGGCGGTGAAGCGGCCGGCGGCCGGCGCCGCCGTGCCGCGCACGCGGACGATGGCGCCGTTGGCCAGGCTTGCGGCATCGATGCCGGGGCCGAAGGCCGCGCTGGCGAAGTCGATGGTCAGCAGGCCGAGGGTGAACTGCTGGCCGCCGCGGTCGAGGTTCTGCACGGTGCCGGTCACCAGCGGGGCAGTGGTGGCGGGCGCCACCAGCACGCGCGTGGCGCGCAGGATGCCCGGGGCGGCGGGCAGGCCCCACACCTGCACCACGGCGGTGTCCACGAGGTCGGCGGCGCCCTTGGCGTCGCCCCAGACGGTGGCGTTGTCGGTGGTCACGCGGGTGCCCATGACGGTGAAGCTGCCGTCCTTCAGGTCGATGGCCGACACGGCGCCGCGCAGCTCGGCGGCCGAGACGACGGTGGCGGCGATGCCGCTGGTGAAGTTGGCGTCGACCTTGCCGGCGATGCGCGCGCTCATGCCGATCTGCAGCTCGGTGGTGTCCTCGAGGCTGAAGGTGGCGCTGTCGGTGTTGTAGCGCAGGCCGTTGAGGATCACGCTGCCCAGGCCGTCGGCCGCGCCGATGCCGGCGGCGTCCGCGGTCACGCCGGTGCCGCCGGAGCCCACGCCCGAGCCGTCGCCGTTGGTGTTGCCGGCGGTGCTGTCGCCGCCGCCGGTGCTTCCGGTGCTGCCATTGCCCGTGCCGCTGCCGGAGCCGGCGTCACCCGAGCCACCGTCGCCGCCCCCACCGCCGTTGCCGGTGACCGTGGTGCCGGCGGTGCCGAAGCCCGGCGTGCCGCCGCCTCCACCGCCACCGCCTCCCCCGCAGGACAGAAGCAGGGCCATGGCGCCGGCCATCAGCAGGCCGCGCACGAGTCGCAAGGAGAGGGGAGGCGTGTTCATCGGGGGGACTCGTTGTGCTGGGGCGCGCCGGGGGCGGGCGCGCCTTCTTCGTCTTCGTAATACGTGTAGATGCCGACGCGGATGCGCGCCTTCGCGGTGGCCTTGGCCTCGGGGGGCACGCGGTCGACGGCTTCGGTCATCTCGCGGGCCAGCTCGTGGTGCAGGCCGGCCCAGCGTTCGCGCACGAGGCGTTCGATGGCCGTGCAGTCGGCCAGCGTGAGCCCGCGCGCGTACACGGCGCGCTCGAGCATGCGGGGCGTCTCGCCCAGGGTGTTGGAGACGGCGGCCAGCAGGTGGTCGCGGCCGTTGTCGCCCAGGAAGGCGAGCATCGACTGCAGGTCTTCCACCGGCACGAAGCCGTCGGCCGTGAGTTCGGCGCTGCCGTCGCTCTCGGCCACCATCTGCAGGCGCACCAGCTCGTCGAGGATGGTGCGGTGGTGCACGTTGCCCCGGCTGGCCAGGCGGGCCACGCGCTCGAACGACGGCCCGTCACCCTCGGTGACGACGGGCAGGCGGCGCAGGGAGTCGTCGTCGGTGGTCATCTGTAACCACAACGTAAAAGTCTTGGCAGCCGCTGACAGCTCGGTGTGGGGCAGCGGATCGACGGTGGCGCGGACCTTGGCGGTGACGACCTTGCGGTTCAGCCCGGTGGTGACCGAAATCTGGCTGAGGTTGGGTTTGGTCACGCCCTGGGCGCGCCAGGTGCGCTGGGCTTCCTCGATGAGCAGGTCGCGCAGCAGGGCTTCGAGGTGCGGGTGCTTGACGCCCATGCCCAGCGCCAGCCGGACCACGGGCCTGAGGATGCGAGCGCAGGCGGCAAGGGCCCAGTCCAGCCGGTGTTCCATGAATGCGGGAGCGTTGTTCCTGGTGAAGGTCGTCAAGGCAAGAGAGGCGGGACCGGCGCCCGGGCTTGCCACAGGGCCCTATTGTCGTTCGTCCGGCGGACCCCCTCGGCCGGCCGGGGTCAGGTCGCGGCGCAGGTGCCGCCGCTGGACCGGGTGACGGTGGTGCGTCCCGTGGCGCTGATGCTCACGGCGCGCGACTGGTCGGCGCTCGGGGTGGCGCGGCAGATGGTGATGCTGCTCCGGCCGGCGCCCAGGCCGGTGGCCTGGAACACGATGGCGCTGGCGCCATCGGCCTCGCGCAGCCGGTAGCCGCTGGCGGCCGCGGGCTCGACGCGCAGCACCTGCGTGTCGCTGCGCACGATCCAGCCGGCTTCCCACTGCCCGTTGGTGCTGCAGCTGGTGCCGTTGGCCGAGGCGCACAGGGTGACGGGGGCGTTGCGCTTGATGGCCTCGCTGCGCGCCAGCTGGCTGCCGGCGACCAGCGCGGTGCTGTAGCTGCTCAGCCGGGTGGACAGCCGGATGCCGTCGAACGAGGGCACGGCAATGGCGATCAGCACCACCAGCACGGCCAGCGTGACCATCAGCTCGATGAGCGTGAAGCCGCGCGGCCGGTTGCGGGCCTGCCTGGGGTGGTGGTTGCGCATGCGCGGGTGCACGGCTTTACTTCTGGATGAACCAGTAGACCCGGCCCTTGGGCTGCTTGAAGGCGGCCTTAGGGGCGGTGCCCTTGGGGCTGAGGAAGGAATTGGGACTGGCGCCGATCACGACGTCGCGGATGCTGCCGTTGTCGAGTTCGACCCGGCCCACGACTGGCGTGGGCGCGAGGCCGCCGCCCACCACGTTCTGGAAGCGTCCGAGGGGGCTCTGGGCCGCGGCGTTGACGTACGAGACGTTGTAGACCCGTGCGGTGCCCAGGTCGGCCTTGCACGTCAGCGTGTTGGGGACGGTGGGCGTGTGGGTGTTGAAGGTGGTGACGCCGTAGGCGGTCACCGAGCCGGTCACGACCTGCTCGCCGGCAGCGAGGGCGAGGTACCAACCCTTCTTGGTCGCAAGGTCCGCGGACGTCGGGTCGTCGGTCGTGGTGATGGCCTGCAGCGAGGCATGGCACAGCAGCTCGTTGCTGGTGCCGGTGCCGCAGCGGGTGAGGACGGCCTCGCTGCTCAGCCAGTTGTCGTCGGTGGGCTTGTCCACCAGCATGTAGAAGCGATTGGCCACGCTGAGGGCCGAGGTGTAGCGGCGCAGCGGCTTCTCGCGGTCGCCCGAACCCAGCAGCACGACGTAGGAGCCGGTGTCCTCCAGCACGTCGGGGCCGAACATGAACTTGCGGTTGGGCGTGCAGGTGGTCACGGTGTCGCAGCCGAGCGAGGCGATCTTCTTTAATTCCCAGGCGGACGGTGCTGCGGTGCCGATCTTGATGCGGTAGACGTTGCCGCCCAGGTCGGCGGCGTAGGCGATCTTGGCGACGCCGAGCGCGTCGGTGACCACCGTCACTTCGCCGACCACCGGGCGTTCCGTGGTGAACACCTTGCGTTGCGCGCCGGTATCGGCGTCGAGCACATAGATCCGGTTGCCCTTCACGCCGCTGCCGCAGGCCTGGGTGGCGCTGTTGGTGTCGGCGTCCTCACACTTGTCGTAGCCGCCGCCGAAGATCAGCAGTGGCGAGTTGCCCGACGCGTAGCCGCTGGCCTTCAGCACCTTCGGTGCCGACCAGGTCTGGCCGATGCCTTCGAAGTCGCTGTCGCAGTCGGTGTCATTGGACTGGTTGGGGCAGCCGCGGCGCCATTTCAGGGAGGGCGCAGCCGGGTCGGACACGTTGAAAGCGTACATCTGCCGGCCACCGCGGCGCATGCTGGCAAACAGCCAGGCCGTGTTGCCCTGGCGGTAGGCGGACACCGCGCCGTCCATGCCGTAGGCCTTTGGGGCCACAGTGGTGCCGGTGGGCACGGGCATGCCGGGGAAATCGATGCGGACGTTGTTGTCGTACAGCCGCTTCAAGCTGCCATAGAACTCGGGCGGAACAAAAGACCACAGCTCGGCGCCCGCGGCAGCCGTGCCGATGGCTCTGCTGCGGTTGCCGTTGATGGCTCGCAGCGCGCCGTCGTTGCCGCCGTAGAACACCACCACCTGGGGCGCCGTGGCGGTTCCGTAGTCGATGGCGACCGGCCGTGAATGAACCACGTCGCCATGCACGGAGGGACGCATGCCGCCGGTGGTGACCAGCGTGCCATCGGCCCGGGCCCTGTCATCGCCCTTGTTGTCGAGGCCGCGCACCCAGTCGATCAGCTTGTCGCGGTCGGCATCCACGGCGACGCCCAGGTCGCCCTTGGTGATGGCGCTGTTGCCGGTGGAGAAGTTCGTGAGTGTGCTGCAGCCGGTTGCGGCGCAGGTCTTCATGTTGCGGCTGGCCACGGTCAGGCTGCGCAGCATGTAGCCCTGCGCACCTTTTTCCACCACATCGCCGTCGGGGCTGTCGGACAGCTTGTTCTGACCCAAGCAGCCGCCCGAGGGACGGTCCGCGGGCAGGAGGAAATCCCAGTAACTGCCCCCGCTCCCCTTCGCGGGTGTCCAGAAGCTCTGGGCGCAGGGGTCCACGAAACCGGTGTTGTTGTTGATCGCGTTGCCGTCGACGGCATCCTGCAGGAGAAGTTGGCCGCCGCTGTCCAGTCCCAGCTTGTATTGCTTGAGGTTGCCGTACCAGCGCGGGCGCGCGCTGCGATCGGGGCGGAACATGCCGACGAACACCTGGTTCAGGTAGGTGCCCTGCGTGTTCACGCTCACGGGCAGGCTCACCGAGGAAAAGACGCTGTTGACCGCCTGGATCTTGCTGAAGATCTTGGCGAGCGCATCGATGAGCGCAGTATTGAGATTGGTGCTGCCGGACAGGTCGAAGTACTCACCGTCGGACCTGTCGGCCATGCTCCGGAGCAACGCCGTCCAGCCCGGGCCTTGGCCGCCGGTCGCACGGACGGCCTCGATGGTGTAGACCTTCACGCGCATGCTGTCCCTCAGGAAGCGTGCCCATTCGTCGGCGGGGTTGTCTTGCGAGCCGCTGACGCCCAGCACGATGGGGGTCGTGTCGCCGCCCGCTTGGCGCAGGGCCTCGGTCGAGATCTGGATGTCGTTGGTGTTGTCCTGCGCCGCGCCGTTGCTGATGTAGATGATGAAGGTGCCGGTGCAGTTCTCGGTGCTCGGCGGGATGTAGCGGGCGCCGTTGAACGAACTGAGCGCGTTGCCCGCCAGCGCATAGATCTGGTTGGACGCGGCGGTCCCGCGTGTATTGCCCAGATAGTCGGTCTTGAGCTTGTTGTTCCCGGCGATCGGCGCGCCGCCGGACAGGTAGCGGTAGACCTCCGCCATCGTCTTGCCGGCCTTGCCGCCGTTGGACTTGTCGGCGGTCTTGTCCAGGCTGGCGAGCATGCTGGTGTACGTGATCTTGGTGTCGCCGTCCAGCGTGCGCACGGCGGCGCGCACGTAGCCGCCGTCCGAGTTGGAGTTGCCGCCACCGGTCTCCGTGAACATCATCAGGCCGATCTTGAACTGGTTGGGGTCAAGGCTCCTGAAGGCCGTCTTGAGCGCGTCGAGTTCGGCTTCGAAAGGCTGGTTCCAGTTGGCCGTGTTGTCCAGCACGAACAGCACGTTGGGCATCTGCCCGGCCGCCTGGTTGTATTCCACGAAGAGATCGATGTCCTCCGCCTGCGCAGCCTGCATCGGCAACGCAAGCAGCACGGCGGCCCACAGCGTGGTGAGTAGTTTCCTTGTCATGGCGGGGACCCGTTCATCGTCGTGGTTCAAGAGGCGGCCGGCGCGGGTTCGGCTGGCGCGACCGGCGGCGGCGCGCACAGCGCTTCGAACTGCGCCTTGTTGAGCAGCGCCCGCACGCCCTGGCGCACGGAGGTGGTGGTGCCAGTGGCGCCGGGGGTGGCGTCGGTCACGGTGGTGCTGATGTCCCACACGGCGTTGTACTGGTCGGGCAGGGCCGCGAGCCCCGAGCCGCTGCTGGACGCGCCGCCCGTGATGCCGCCCGGGCCCGTGCTGCCGCCGCCGCCGCTGTCGACGGCCTTGGTGGCGCGCACGCACACGGGCGGGGCGACGGTGACCGTGTAGTCGTTCACGCCGTCGTTGTTGATGTCGACCATGCTCACGGTGCCCTGCGGCGGCGCGAGCGACGGGGTGCCGTCGCTGCCGGGCACCAGCAGGCTGGCCGCGACCTCCTCGATCGCGCGGTTGGCGGCGGCCACGGCTTCGTTGCGGGTCTGCAGGTTGCCCACGGCCTTGAGGTTGGCGCCGCTGAGGTTGAAGGCGGCGGTGACCACGAGCGTGATCAGCAGCAGCATGATCATCCCGATGATCAGCGCGGCGCCGCGCTGGGTCTGGGTGGAGCGGCCGGCGTGCACGCGTGGCTTCATGGCGTTTCCCTCCGGCCGGTGACGTTGGTCAGGCGCACGGTGGTCGCGAACGCGTGCCGCTTGTAGTGGTCGTTGAACGGCGCGAGCGTCGCGGCGCCCATCTGGTACCTGCGCGTGTCAGTGTGGCCCGGCGAGATGGTGGTGGCGCGCGCGAGCACATACAGCTTCACGGCCACCGCGTTGACCAGCTGGTCGGCGGTGCAGGTCGCGCCGCAGTGCACGAAGGCGCCGTCGGGGCTGCCGTCGCCGCGGTTGGACGGGGTGGACTTGTTCGCCGGATCGGCCCAGGCGATGGCCTGGGTGTAGTTGACGGCGGCGCCGGTCTTGCTCAGCGTGTCCAGGCCGAGCTCGACGCGAAAGCCCTCGACGCCTTCGATCAGCGCCGTGGGCGGTTGCTGCGCGAGCGTGCCGCCCACCAGGTCGAAGCGCGAGCGTGCCAGCGTGGGAATGCCGTCGCCCACGGCCTCGGCGTAGTCGCGCACGTAGTAGATGTCGGCCACCAGCTTGCGCTTGGGCGAGGCGCTGGTGCAGTCCTTGAGGAACATCTGGTCGAAGGCGCCGGTCGAGAGGTCGAACGACGAGGGCTTTTGCGTACCGCAGAGCGACGACTGGAAGTACATCGCGCCGGCCACGTCGGCGTCGCAATGGGGCGTGCCGGGCAGGCAGGTTTCGGCATGGCGCACCACTAGGATGTCGGTGCCGGTCTTGTGGTGCGTCAGCAGGTCGGTGCAGGTGGCCGGCACGCTGCTGTAGACCTGCACGGGCAGGTCGAGCAGCTGGCGCTTGTAGTCCTCGGTCCAGTTCGCCGCCGAGTAGGCCAGGCACGGGTCGGGCACGTTGCCGGTGGGCACGTGCGTGGGCGCGGCGCTGACCGTGAGGTCGTCGAACTCGGGCATGTAGTTTTCCCAGAAGCCCGCGTGCGAGATCTCGTTCTCGAGCACGAAGATGCTCAGGCGCCCGGTTTCGATCTGGCGGTTGACGCGTTCCATCTCGCGCTGGGAGCCGCTCACGTTGAGGAACAGCGTGAGCAGCGCGGCCATCACGATGAGCATGATGGTGATGGCCACCATCAGCTCGATCAGCGTCAGCCCGCGCTGGGCGCGGCGTGCGGTGGGGCGCGGGTTCATGAGAGCGATCCGATGCGCACGAGCGTGGTCACGGTGCGGCGGCACAGGTCGTTGATGCACTTGGAGCCGGTGCCGCCGTCGTAGAGGTCCTTGCCGCAGGCCACGCCGGCCGGCGGCGCCGAGATCGGCCCCAGGCCCTGCCAGGCGACCGTCACGAGGTACTCGTTGTTGCCCATGTCTTCCACGCAGCCGCGCCCGCCGATCACGGTGCCCAGCTTGTCGTTGCCCGAGAACTCGGCGGCGCCCTGCAGCGCGTTGCACCACTCCTTGGCGTCGATCTGCTGGCGCGTGCCGGTGCCGGTGGGGCAGGCATCGGTGCCACCCAGCGGTGCGCTGGTGGCGTAGCTGGCCGCCACGCGGCGGTTGATGGCGATGCGGTTGGCCATGTCGTTGAGCAGGATCAGCGCCTGCGAGCGCTGGTACGACTCCATCTCGGAGGCCTGCAGCCGGGCCTGCAGCCCCACGAGGCCGAACAGGCCGAAGGCCAGCACGAGCAGGGTGACAAGCACCTCGATCAGCGTGGCGCCGCGCTGGCGCCGCAGGGCGGGGCTCACCATTTGTTGGACGGCGTCTTCACGCCTTCGCTGGTGAGCCCGAGGTTGCCGTCGCCCACTTGGCTGCCGATTGCGGTGAAGGTGATCGCGAAGGTGGGCGGGCCGGATTCCTGCAGCGCGACGTCGTAGCTGTAGTTGCTGCTGACTTCGGCGGGCAGGCTGTAGCCGCTGGCAGTCAGTGCCGTCTTGTCGGCGTAGCCGCGGTTGGCAATGAGGAACTGCTGCTGCCGGTTGGCGATGTCCATCATCTGCGCCTGGGCCGCCGAGCGCTTCGATCGCACGATGTACTGCTGGTAGCTGGGCAGCGCGATCGACGCCAGGATGGCCACGATGGCCACCGTGATCATGACCTCGATCAATGTGAAGCCGCCGCTTGTGCGTGCCTGCGAATGCTGGGTCATCGTGGACTCGTCAGAGATGTTTCACATTGTTAGTGAATGTGAATTTATCACATCTAATGTGAGCGCAACGGATTTGCGGTGCTTCCGGCGGCCGTCCGGCGGAGGCGATCCGGGCGCGGATAGGGGTTATCCATTAGGCAATTCCACCCGCCCGGCCCGCGCAGTCCGACGGATGCGGCCCGGCGGCGGGCGGGGAACACTCGCCCGGTTCATATCGAGGAGACATCCGCATGCCCAACATTCGCCGCCATCTGGTGTGGCTGGCCGTGGCCGTGCTCGGCGCTTTTGCGCTGGGCACCGTGGCCCTGAGCCGGGGAGAGAGCATCAACGCCCTGTGGGTCGTGACCGCCGCGCTCTGCACCTACCTGATCGCCTACCGCTACTACAGCCTGTTCATCGCCGACAAGGTGCTGGGGCTGGACGCCAACCGCAAGACGCCCGCGCACCGCCACAACGACGGCCTGGACTACGTGCCGACCGACAAGAACGTGCTGTTCGGCCACCACTTCGCGGCCATCGCGGGCGCCGGCCCGCTGGTGGGCCCGGTGCTCGCCGCGCAGATGGGCTACCTGCCAGGTTTGCTGTGGGTGCTGGCGGGCGTGGTGTTCGCGGGGGCGGTGCAGGACTTCATCATCCTGTTCATCTCCACGCGCCGCGACGGCCGTTCGCTGGGCGACCTGGTCAAGCAGGAGATGGGCGTGGTGCCCGGCATGATCGCGCTGTTCGGCACCTTCATGATCATGATCATCATCCTGGCGGTGCTGGCCCTCATCGTGGTGAAGGCGCTGGCCGAATCGCCGTGGGGCAGCTTCACGGTGGCCGCGACGATTCCGGTGGCGCTGTTCATGGGCGTGTACCTGCGCTACATCCGCCCGGGCCGCATCGGCGAGGTGTCGGTGATCGGCTTCGTGCTGCTCATGGCGGCCATCTTCGGCGGCCAGTGGGTCAGCCAGCACCCGGTGTGGGGCCCGGCCTTCACCTTCGATGGCAAGGCGCTCACCTGGATGCTCGTGGGCTACGGCTTCGTGGCCGCCAGCCTGCCGGTGTGGCTGCTGCTGGCGC
Source organism: Variovorax sp. GW531-E2 (assembly GCF_059423125.1). Taxonomy (NCBI): domain Bacteria; kingdom Pseudomonadati; phylum Pseudomonadota; class Betaproteobacteria; order Burkholderiales; family Comamonadaceae; genus Variovorax; species Variovorax sp. GW531-E2. The sequence continues at coordinate 19,700 of NZ_JBWKXQ010000060.1, forward strand.
CGCGCGACTACCTGTCGACCTTCCTGAAGATCGGCACGATCATCGCGCTGGCCATCGGCATCGTGGTCGTGATGCCCACGCTGCAGATGCCCGCCATCACGCAGTTTGCACAAGGCAACGGCCCGGTGTGGTCGGGCAGCCTGTTCCCGTTCCTGTTCATCACCATCGCCTGCGGCGCCGTCTCGGGCTTCCACGCGCTCATTTCTTCGGGCACCACGCCCAAGATGCTGGACAACGAACGCCACGCGCGCTTCATCGGCTACGGCGGCATGCTGGCCGAATCGTTCGTCGCCGTGATGGCGCTGGTGGCGGCCTCGTGCATCGAGCCGGGCATCTACTTCGCGATGAACAGCCCGGGCGCGCTGGTCGGCACCACGGTGCAACAGGCCGCGGCAACGATCTCCGGCTGGGGCTTCGTGGTCACGCCCGAGATGCTGCTGCAGACGGCCAAGGACGTGGGCGAGACCACCATCCTCGGGCGCACCGGCGGCGCGCCGACGCTGGCCGTGGGCATGGCCCACATCCTTCACCAGGTGATCGGCGGGCAGGCCATGATGGCCTTCTGGTACCACTTCGCGATCCTGTTCGAGGCGCTGTTCATCCTCACGGCAGTGGACGCCGGCACGCGCGCCGGCCGCTTCATGCTGCAGGACCTGCTGGGCAGCTTCGTGCCCGCGCTCAAGCGCACCGACTCGCTGCCGGCCAACCTGATCGCCACCGCGCTGTGCGTGGCGGCCTGGGGCTACTTCCTGTACCAGGGCGTGGTCGATCCGCTGGGCGGCATCAACACGCTGTGGCCGCTGTTCGGCATCTCCAACCAGATGCTGGCCGCGGTGGCGTTGATGCTGGGCGTGGTCGTGCTGTTCCGCATGAAGCGCGAGCGCTACGCCTGGGTGGCGGCGGCGCCGGCCGTGTGGCTGCTGGCCTGCACGCTGACGGCGGGCTGGCAGAAGATCTTCTCGAGCGATCCGAAGATCGGCTTCCTGTCGCACGCGGCCAAGTACGCCGACGGCCTGGCCAACGGCGTGCTGATCGCGCCGGCCAAGACGCCCGAAGCCATGTCGCGCATCGTCTTCAACGATCGGCTCGACGCGGCGCTGTGCGCGCTGTTCATCTTCGTGGTGCTGAGCGTGCTGGTCTACAGCATCAAGGCCTGCCTGGCAGCCCGCGCCGCCAACCGGCCGACCACGCAGGAGACGCCGTTCGAGGCGATGGGCGCGGCCTCGTCCGCCGCCCACTGACCGGACGCAAGCACGCCATGGGCCTCGCCATGCCGGAAGCCGGGCGCTACATCGCCCGCTCGATCAAGCAGTCGCTGCGGCTCATGGTCGGGCTGCCCGACTACGACGTCTACCTGACGCACATGGCGGCCACCCACCCGGACCGGGCGCCGATGAGCTACGAGGAATTCTTCCGCGAGCGGCTCGAGGCGCGCTACGGCGCGGGCAAGGGCCGCTGCTGCTAGCGGCAGCCGGTTGACAACGAAAAGGGTGCACACGGTGCGCCCTTTTTTCATGTCACGAGGCGTCGAGGATCTGCGCCATCCGCAGCGCCGCCGGCGAGAGCGGCCGGTTCTTCAGCGCCAGCCGGTACAGCGGCCGCGACAGCACCGCCCCCGGCAGCTTCAGCTCGCGCAGCGTGCCCAGCGCGAGCATGTCGGCCACCACCACGCGCGGCAGCATCGAGATGCCGACCCCGCTGGCCACGGTGCGCGCAATGGCTTCGTTGCTCGCCATTTCCATCCACGGCGGCGCATCGATGCCGTGCGCCGCGCACAGCGCCTCGGTGGCCTGGCGCGTGCCCGAGCCCGGTTCGCGCAGGATCCAGTTCTGCCGACCCAGCAGCGCGGCCGTCACGCCGCGCCGGGGCAGGGCGGCATCGGGCGGCGCGACGATGGCGAGCGGGTCGGTGGTCCATTCGCGCACCTCCACGCGCTCCTCGTCCACGCGGCCCTCGACCAGCGCGAGGTCGATGCGGCATTCGAGCAGCTGCTCGCACACCCACTGCGTGTTGCCGACCGTGACGCGCGGCACCACCGCCGGAAAGGCCGCGCAGAAGGCCGCGATCTGCGGCGGCAGCCAGTAGCTCGCCACCGTGGTGCTGGCGCCCAGCGTGAGGCTGCCGCGCTGCACGCCGACGCGCGCACGCACGTCGTCCAGTGCCGCGCGCTCCATCGCGAAGATGCCGCGCGCATGTGTGAGCAGCGACGCGCCGGCCTCCGTGAGCCGAAAGCCCTTGCCCGCGCCGCGCTCGATGAGCGTCAGGTCGAGCTGGTGCTCCAGCTCGCGGATGCCCTTGGACACCGCCGGCTGGCTGATCCACAGGCCCTCGGCCGCGCGCGAGAAGCTGCCCGCTTCGGCCACGGCGACGAACAGGCGCACCAGATGCAGGTTCAGGGTCATAACTTAACTTCATGCATCGGTGAAGTTTATGTCTTTGACTCATGGGGTGTCGATTCCTAAAGTCGGGTCCATGTCCTCCCTTGCCGCCTCCTTGCCCGGTTTCTCCTTCGTTCGCCGCTGCGGCCCCGGCGTGCTGCTGTCTGCACTGCTGGCCGCTGCCGCCGCGCTGCTGGCCGAATGGCCGCCGATGGTGCACCTGGGCCTGAGCGCGCTCACGCTGGCCATCGCGCTGGGCATGGTGGCGGGCAACACGGTGTTCCCCGCGGTGTCGCAGCGCACCGGCGCGGGCGTGGACTTCGCGCGCAGCGCCTTGCTGCGCGCGGGCATCGTGCTCTACGGCTTTCGCATCTCGCTGAGCGACATCGGCGCCGTCGGCTGGCCCGGCGTGCTGATCGCGATGGCGATGGTGGCGCTGACCTTCGGCCTCGCCGTGCGCATCGGCACGCGCTGGCTGGGGCTCGACCGCGAGACCGCCGCGCTGATCGGCGCGGGCAGCGCCATCTGCGGCGCCGCCGCCGTGATGGCGACGCAGCCCGTGGTGCGCGGCGAAGAGCACAAGGTGTCGATCGCCGTCGCCACGGTGGTGGTGTTCGGCACGCTGTCGATGGTGGCGTACCCACTGGTCTATCCGTACCTCGGGCTCACGGAACATGCCTTCGGTCTCTTCGCGGGTTCCACCATCCACGAGGTGGCGCAGGTGGTCGCGGTGGGCGAGGCCGTCAGCCCGGGCGCGGCCAACGCGGCGGTGGTCGAGAAGATGCTGCGCGTGATGATGCTGGCGCCGTTCCTCATGGGCCTGTCGTTCCGCGTGGCGGCCTCGACGCCGGGCGCGGCGAGCCTGGGCGCGTGCTGGCGCCAGGTGCGCGTGCCATGGTTCGCCGTGCTGTTCATCGCCGTGAGCGCCGTGCATTCGCTGGACGTGCTGCCGCACGCACTCGTCGCCGGGCTCGTGCAGCTCGACACGCTGCTGCTCGCCACCGCCATGGCCGCGATGGGCCTGCGCACCAGCGCCGCCAGCCTGCGCAAGGCCGGGGCGCAACCGCTCAAGCTGGGGGCGCTGCTGTTCGTGTTCCTGACGGCCGGCGGCTATGCGGTGAACGCGGCCGTGCTGGCGATGTTCTGAACGAATTTCGCGCAGGGCTCAGGCGGCGCCTGAGGCGTCCTGCGTGAATTCCAGTTTCTCCTGCGCGCGCCTTCGCGGGACCATCGGTGCCACGCAATTCGTGGAGAAAAAACCGATGTCATCCGAACTCAACCAGATCGCCAGTTGGTCGCTGCGCTGGCGCATTGTCCTGTCAGGCGTGCTGTGCCTCGTCGCCGCCATCGCGGCGGCCAAGCCCTTCGACGCGAACGTCGACCTGCAGACCGAGCAGCGCTACCAGCTCGCCCTCGAAGCGCAGGCCGCACGCGACTACCGCACGATGCTCGAGCAACTGCGCCAGGCCGCCACCGAAGGCCATCCCGAGGCGCAGGAGATGCTGGGCATGGTGCTGCTGACGGGGCCCACGCTGTACGGATCGGCCGTGAAGGCCGACCGCTGCGAGGCGCGCACGTGGATGCTGCGCGCCGCCGGGCAGGGCAGCGAAACGGCCAGGGTGCAGCTGGCGTTTCTCAACAGGCTGCGCAGCGCGCCGTCCGGAAAGATCGCCTGCGGTTGATGGCGGGGGCTGTGCGGCCATACTCGGCGCTCCTTCACGAGCGCGCCGTTGCATGCCCACTCCTTATCCCGCGGACCGACTGATGCGCACCGTGTCCTGGCTCCTGTTCGCGCTCGTGTTTGCGCTGGCCGGGTGCACGGCAACAGGCAACAAGCCCGACGCGACCGTCACCCGGACCGCCGACGGCTACGAGGTCACGCTCTACGCCACCCGGGGCTTGATGGTGCATGACCCTGTGTCGCTGATCTTCCACCGCAGCTACGAACTCGAATCCCGCATCCGGGTGCCGTCGATCGAGGGGCGCGTCGACGCAGCCGATGCCTCGGTGTACGAGGTGAGCGAGTTCGACAAGGCGGCCGAGAAGAAGGCGCCTTCCACGCACCCTGTCGACCTCCGGCTGCGGGAGCACTACGAGAAGGAGCGCAGGCCGCGCCTCACGGGCGCGCTCGTTTTCTCGGGCCACACGCTGACGGTCGACGTGCAGGCGGTGGGGCAGAACGGTTCGTCCCCGTATCCGTTCAACGGCACCTACCGCCTGAAGACACGACAGTAGCGGCGACGGCCGCCTGCGTCTCAGGTCGCCCAGATGCGCGGCGTGGCCGCCGGCAGTTGCCACAGCTCGCCGCGCCACGCCTGCCAGACCTGCCGCAGCAGCTGCATCGCGGGCTCGACCACCGGCGCGAGCACGCGCAGCACCACCACTTCCGCATGCGGGCTGGTCGCGCCCGCGCTCTCGTGCAGTTCGTGCGCTTCGAGCAGCCCGCGCGCCTGCGCCAGCAGGGCTTCGCGCCGTGCCTTGGCCATCGGCGAGCCGGCCACGACGAACAGCGAGGCGAGGCAGCGGTGGCCGCCCAGGCCCAGCGGGCTTTGCAGCAGGCGGTGGTCGCTGGCGTCGATGCGCCCGCGCTCCAGCCACACGCCGGGCGCCTCGATGTGCTGCAGGTAGGTGCCGCGTTCGAAGGGCTGGTTGGCGTTCGGCAGGCCGAGTGCGCACACGTCCCAGCCGATCATCTCGGCGCCCGGTGCGACCTCGAGGGTGAGCCGGTTCTCGGCCTGGCAGCCGCTGTAGCAGATGGCCTCGAGCGGCAGCCATTCGAGCCGCGCGCCCGGTGCGAGGCGGATGCGCGTGCGCTGCAGCGCGGTCTCGCCTTCGGAGCGGTAGAAGCGCGAGGCGCCGGGCGTGGTGATCAGGCCGTGGCTGCCGTCGGCGGCTTCGATGTCGATGTCGAGCGTGTCGCCGCCCACGAGGCCGCCCGGCGGATGCACCAGCACGTTGTGGCACACGGCATCGCCCTCGGGGTAAAGGCTCTGCAGGATGCGCAGCGGGCCGTCGTGGCGGAAACGGGCGACGCTGCGGTCGGCTTCTTTTTGGTAGGCGAGGTGGAGACGGGCGTGCCAGGGCATGCGGGGAGTCTAGTGCGCCGGCTCAGGTCTTCCAGGCGCCGTCGTGCGCGGCAGCCGCTTCATCGATGAGCGCAGGCCCGATGCACTCGATCGGATGCGGCGAGGCGCGGAACACGTCGCGGCACGACAGCTCCGCGTCGCGCTGGTCCTGCCGTTCGCCACGGAACACGCGCAGCCGTTGCGCGTCGATGCCGAACACCACGCGGCCGATGTTCGACCAGAAGATCGCGCCCGCGCACATCACGCAGGGCTCGCCCGAGGCATAAAGCGTGGCGCCCGCCAGTTCTTCGCGCGTGAGGCCGCGACCGGCCAGCGCGCGCAGCGCGTTCACTTCGGCGTGCGCGGTGCAGTCGCCGGTTTCGGCGTTGCTGTTCGCGGCCTCGGCCAGCACTTCGCCGGCGGCCGAGACGATGACCGAGCCGAAGGGCCGGTTGCCGCGCCGGCGCGCGGCGTGCGACCACACGATGGCCTTGCGCAGGTAGCGGCCGTCGCGCTCGTCGAGCGTGGTTTCGTCGGGGAGGGCGGGAATGGCGTTGTCAGGAAGGTTCATGCCTTGGGTGCGGGAAGAAGGCGCTCGCTGCGCGCGGGCAGCATCGCGCCGTTGAAGAGGGCGTCGGCCGAGGGCCGCGTCTTCAGGCCGAAGGTGTCGGCCACCTCGTCGACCTGCTGTTCGAGCGTGAGCTTGCGGATGTCGCCCAGCCCGTGGCCGCGCGTGTCCGCCGCGCCCACGTACTGCGCCGTGAGGCCCCAGCGTTCGAGTTCGACCTTCTCGTCCAGGATCGGTTCGCGCTGGCGCATGGCCGCGATGCTGGGCACGGGGTTGGCAAAGGTCTCGACGATGGCGCGGTTGGTGGCGCGCAAGAAAGCCGCCACCACCTTCGGGTTCTGCGCGATGAGGTTGCTGCTCGCCAGGACCGCATTGCCGTACAGGTTGACGCCCGCATCCGAATACTTGAGCACCGAGAGCTCGTCTGCCTTCATGCGCGCGAAGAGCGAGACGGCCGAGTCGTGGAAGTAGGTGGCGGCATCGACGTCGCCGCGCACCATCACGTTGTCGCGCGCGCTGAAGTCGGTGGTCTGCCACTGGAAGGCATCGCCGCGCATGCCCTGCCGGCGCGCCACCATCGGCCAGGCGCGGCGCGTGGACTCGACGGCGGCGGCCGCCACCTTCTTGCCGGTGAGGCTCTTGAAGTCGCTGGTCACGCCGCGGTCCTTGCGCCCGATGATCACGAACGGTGCACGGTTGTAGTACTGGTACACGGCCTGCACCACGGGCGTGCCCGGGTTCTGTGCATTGAACTCGACCAGCGAGCTGATGTCGCCCAGGCCCAGTTGGTACACGCCGCTCGCGATGCGCGTGATCGACGCGACCGAGCCGGCGCCGGTGTCGATCGTCACGTCCAGCCCTTCGTCGCGGTAGTAGCCCTTGGCCTGCGCCAGGAAGAAGGGCGCGGTCTGGCCGTTGATGCGGAAGTCGAGCGTGAACTTGAGCGGTGTGAGCTTGCCGCCCTGCGCGAACACGGCAGGGGCGGCGAGGGTGGCGGCAGCGGCGGCAAGGAAGGATCGGCGTTGCATGGTGGGGCCTCGGAGTCGGTGGTCTTGACGGATGCCTCCCACCGCGGGCGGGAGGCGCCTCAAGAGCAATTTCCGGGCGGGCGCACGGGGATGGTGCGTGCGCTGCTGAACGCTTCTACTCTTGCCGGCTGTCTTGCATGAGGCATGCCAGGGTGCGGCGCTCGGGCATCGCGGCGCGGGGCTTGGACGCGCGACAAGGGCGCGCCACAATCCGGGCGCGCTAATTGCGAGTCGATCGGCGCAGAGTAGAAGCGTTCAGCCTCGCGCATGCCTTTCATCAGGCATGCCGACGAAGCAGGAAATTGCTCTTTCACGTTCGTCCCCCCACGCAACAACGAAGGAGTTCGCCCATGCTCGTCACCCGACAACCCGTCTTCCGCAAGTTCTGGCATGCCGTCATGCCGCTCACCGAACTGGCCCACGGCCCCAAGCCCTTCCGGCTGCTGGGCGAAGACATCGTTCTGTTCCTCGACGCCGACGGCCAGCCGGCTGCCCTGCGCGACCGCTGCTGCCACCGCACCGCGAAGCTTTCGAAGGGCTGGTGCGTGGACGGCGAAGGCAAGGCCTGCGGGCAGGGCGCGATCCAGTGCGGCTACCACGGCTGGACCTACGACCGCAGCGGCCAGGTGGTGCGCATTCCGCAGTACGAGCCCGACCGCACGATCTCGCCCGAGTACAAGACCACGGCCTACCCCTGCACCGCGCGCTACGGCTACGCCTGGGTGGCGCTGGAGGAGCCCATTGCCGACATCCCGGCCATTCCCGAGTTCGACGATCCGGGCTACCGCACCATCTTCCAGTTCTACGAAGAGTGGCAGACCAGCCCGATGCGCGCGCTCGAAAATTCCTTCGACAACTCGCACTTCAGCTTCGTGCACCGCGCCACCTTCGGTGTGGCCGCAAGCCCGAAGCCGAGCAAGTACGAGCTGGTGGAAAACGAGTCGGGCTTTTACGCCGAGACGGTGATCGAAGCGACCAACCCGGTGAAGTTCCACGCGATCAGCGGCGTGACCGATGCGATCACCACGCGCCACATGCGCAACGCCTACTTCCTGCCGTTCGCGCGCCGGCTCGACATCGAGTACCCGAGCGGCATCCGCCACATCATCATCAACTGCTTCACGCCCATCGACGACGGGCGCATGCAGCTGTGCCAGTGGCTGTTCCGCAACGACACCGAGGCCGACTGCGCGGCGCAGATGCTGATCGACTTCGACGAGGAGATCACGCGCGAGGACAAGGACATCCTCGAATCGACCGACCCCGATGCGCTGGTCGACACGCGGCGGCGCGGCGTGGAGTATTCGATGGAGTCCGACCGGCCGGGCATGCTGATCCGCAAGCACCTGATGCAGCTGCTGGCCAGGCACGGCGAGGCGGAGGTGCACCGGGGCCTGACGATCCCGATCGCGAAAGCCGCCTGAACGGGCGGCGTTCAGGCCTTCACGAAGGCGCCGTGCAACCCCAGCGGCAGCGCGTAAGGCAGCGTCGCCTGCGCCACCGGCCCGGCGGCGAGGTGATCGGCGGCGAAACACGACAACACCGTCCGTTGCCGGCCGAAGTCCAGCGCCGTGCCCAGCACCCAGCCCGGCTTGGCGCCGTCGGGCACGAAGACGTGCTCTTCCACGATGGCCTGCGCGCCGTAGCTGAAGCGCTGGCTGCGTCCGCTCTCGATGTCGGTGCGCGCGACGGCGCCGAAGCCGGGCACGTCGGCGCGCGTCTGCGTGGCGTGCACGACCTGGCGGTGGCGCAGGCCGACACGGCGCGGGTCGATGCGCGGGAACTCGGCTTCCAGCGGCAGTTCCCGCTGCGTGGCCTGGCCCGTTCCCAGGTCGAGCGTGGCGACGGTCAGGCGCGGTTCGTTGCGGCGCACACGGCGTGCGCGCATCACCTCGCGGTTGCTGGTGAACACCGACTCGGCGTTCTGCGTGCGCACGTAGTCGATGTGGATGCGCGTACCGCGCGGTGTGTCTTCTTCCCACGCATTGCCGACGTGGAACAGGAAGCCGGCCGGCAGCTCCAGCAGCTGGCGCTTGTCCCAGTCCTGCTTGTCGACCACCAGCGCGCGCATGCCGAGTTCGGGCCGCCAGACGTGGGCGTCGAGAAAGCTCGCGCCGGCCTCCTTGCGCTTGCTGTCGTACACCAGCGGCGGCATGAGGAACACGAGGTGCCGCGCGGTCATGGCGAAGTCGTGGACCATGGGCAGCTCGGGTACCGGCACCACGGCCGCGCGGCGCAGCGCGCCGCCGGGCGCGATCTCGTACAGCGCCAGCAGGCTCTGGCCGGAACTCACGCCGAAGTTCCACACGGTGCCGTCCGGGTCGACCTTGGGGTGGGCCGAGAAGGGCATGCCCGCGAGGTCGGCGCGCCAGGTCTTCACGCCCAGCGTGTCGAGGGTGCGTGCATCGATGCGCGTGGCCGAGCCGCCTTCCCACAGCGCCAGCACCTCGCCCTGCATCGGCAGCACGCTGGTGTTGGCGACGTTGATGGCGTCGGCCGAGGTGGGCGGCTCCACGCCCGGCGGCATGGTGCCGAAGGCTTCGGTGAGGTGGCGGCCGGCCTTCACCTCGGCCACGCGCTTGGGCGTGGCGACGTAGCGGCCCTGGTGGCGCACGTCGGCGCCTTCGATCACGAAGCGATGCACCATGCCGTCGCCGTCGAACCAGTGGTGGTAGCGCTCGCCGCCCAGGTCGTGGCCGGCCGGGCCGATGCGAAACAGCGTGCCGGCGACGGCGTCGGGAAAGCGCCCGCGCACGGTGGCGCGCGTCAGCGGCAGGTCGCCCGGGGGCGTGGCGAAGCCGATCTTCCAGGGGGCGTCGGCGGCTTCGAACTGGGCTTGCCAGTCGTCGGTGGTGCCGGCCGCGCGTGCGAGCGGGGCGAGCAGGGGCAGGGCGCCGGCCGTGGCCAGCAGGCGCAGGAGTTCGCGTCGTTCCATGGCCGTGTCTCCTCAGCGCAGGTGGATGACGGCCTGCGCGTCGGCGTCGATGCGCAGCGCCGCGGCCTCGAAGTCGGGCGCGCCGCGGTTGCCCTTGGCGTCGTTCGAGAAGCCGTAGCGTTCGATCGGCATGCCCACCAGGTTGGTGTCGAGCTTGCCGTTGCCGTTCTCGTCGGCGAACACGCGCAGCGCGTAGCGGCCCGGCGCCAGGTCGGTGAAGACGAAGCGGGCCTTGCCTTCGCGCATCGGCGCGGTCTGCGAGGCGAGGGCCTTGCTCTCGGCGTAGCTGGCGGCGTCGCTGTACAGCGCGACGTAGAGCGTGGCGCCGGCGGCCGGGCCGTCGGCGATGCGCAGGTTCAGGTCGGCGGCCAGGGCGCCGAGCGGGGCGAGCGCGGCAGCGGCGATCAGGCCGCGCGCGGCGGGGCGGGAGAGGAAAGCGGGAAGGTGCATGGCAGGCCTCGTGGTGGGTGGAGGGCCCGACGATCCCGCAGTCGCCGGGCGGTGCCCAGCGTCATGCGACGGAATGCGTGATTGCGCGCGCGAAATGCGCGCAGAGGGAGTGAACGCCGCGACCCGAGAGAGTCGCGGCGCCGTGTCAGACCTTGTCCTGCCCGTCCTTCGCGGCCGGCGCGGCGTCTTCGACCGCGTGCCCCGTGCCCACATGGCCCGAGTCCGCAAAGAGGCTCCAGGCCGCCATGAACAGCGCCGCGATCACCGGCCCGATCACGAAGCCGTTGATGCCGAAGATCGCCATGCCGCCGATGGTGGACATCAGCACGATGTAGTCGGGCATCTGTGTGTCCTTGCCCACCAGCACGGGGCGCAGGATGTTGTCGACCAGGCCGATCACGAACACGCCGATGAAGATCAGCACGCCGCCCTGCCAGAAGTGCCCGGTGGCCAGGTAGTAGATGGCCACCGGCCCCCAGATGAGCGCCGCGCCCACGGCCGGCAGCAGCGACAGGAAGGCCATCAGCACCGCCCACAGCAGCGCGCCCTGCACGCCCAGGAACCAGAAGGCCAGCCCGCCGATGGTGCCCTGCGCAATGGCCACGGCCACGTTGCCCTTCACGGTGGCGCGGATCACGGTGGTGAACTTGTTCAGCAGGTAGTGCGTGTGCGGCTTGGCCAGCGGCAGCGCGTCGCGCATGGTCTTCGAGAGCGACGTGCCGTCGCGCACCAGGAAGTACAGCAGGTACAGCATCACGAAGAAGCTCACCACGAAGTCGAAGGTGTTCTGCCCGATGGCCAGCGCCTGGCTGGCGATGAGCTGGCTGGCCTGGCCCGCGATGGCCGAGACGCGCGCCTGCCAGGCCGCCATGTCGCCCAGGTTGAAGCGCTCCACGATGTTCAGCAGCCACTGCGGCGTGGCGTTCAGGATCTGCTGGAAGTAGGCCGCGAAGTTGATCTGGCCCGAGCGGATGCTCTGCGTGATCAGCGCGATCTCCTGCACCAGCGACACGCCCACCATCGCCAGCGGCAGGATCACGATGAAGAGGCAGATCGCCAGCGTGGACATCGCGGCCACGTTGCGCCGGCCCGGCATCTTCTTGAGCAGCCACTTGAAGAGCGGCGTGAACAGAATCGCCAGCGCGACCCCCCAGAGCACCGCGCCGAAGAACGGCATCAGCACCCACAGAAAGGCGACGGTGACGGCGGCAAGCAGGGCGAGGAAGACGCCGCGCTGGAGTTGGGGAGAGTTCATAAGTGTCTCGGACTGTAGCCGAGCCGGAACCCGCCGCCGTGTCAGCCGGCGCGCCCTTGTGCGGCGCAACAGGGTTGCCAAGGAAAAACGCCGCAGGCGCAGGGCCGGCGGCGGGTGTCAGCTATGCAATCGATAGCTGATGGCGGCACAAATGCACAGCTTCAACGCCTGGCGGCGCGCGGCAGCGCCACCGGCGCGAGCGTGGCGCGCAGCCGGCTCGGCGCGTCGGGCTCGGCGGTGGCATCGACCTCCAGCGCCCGTTCGACATTGCCGATGTGGTCGAGCATGAGCTGGCGCGCCTGCTCGATGTTGCCGGCCTCGAGCGCCGCGACGATCGCGCCGTGCTCCGCGCACGACTGCCCGGCCTCGTGCTTCGACTGGTAGAGCGTGGCCGCCAGCGTGGTGCGCGCCGTGAGGTCGCGCAGCACGTCGACCAGCAGCTGGTGGCCCATCTGCTCGGCCAGGCAGACATGGAAGTCGGCCAGCAGGAAGGCGCGCGTGGCGGCGTCGGCGCCTTCGATGGCGCGCTGCTCGTCGGCGATGTGGTCGCGCAGCTTGCGGATCACCTGGCCCAGCGGCCGGCCCTCGCTGGCGGCCAGGATGCCGGCTTCGACGATGCGGCGTGCCGAAAAAGCGTCGCGCGCTTCTTCGGCCGAGGGCTCCACCACGTACCAGCCGCGGCGCGACTGCACCTCGACGAAACCGCGCGCCTGCAGCTGCATCAGCGCCTCGCGCACCATGGTGCGGCTGACCGAGAAGTTCTCGGCCAGCGCCTGCTCGCCGAGCCGGTCGCCGGGCGCGAGCTTCTGCGCGAGGATGGCCTCGACGACGCGTTCGGCGATGGCGGTGGGGCTGACGTCGGCGGGCATTTTTTTCAGTGGGCGGTGGAAGCGGCGGTGCCGGTGTTTACCACGGGCGCCTCGGCCAGCGGCTCGTCGTCGGGCGAATAGGTGCCGTCGAGCACGGCATGGGCACGTTCGCGGTCGATGTCGCCTTCCCACGCGGCGATCGCCACGGTGGCCACGCAGTTGCCGATCAGGTTGCCCAGCGCGCGGGCGATGCCCATGAACCAGTCGACCGACAGCACCAGCACCAGGCCGATGGCAGGAATCGCCGGAATCGCATGCAGCGTGGCGGCCAGCACCACGATGGCCGAGCCCGGCACGCCGTGCGCGCCCTTGGAAGTGACCAGCGCGATCGCCAGGATGGTCAGCAGGTCGGCCATCGAGATCGGCGTGTTGGTCGCCTGCGCAATGAACACGGCCGCCAGCGTGATGTAGATCGAGAACGCGTCGAGGTTGAACGAGTAGCCCGTGGGAATCACCAGGCCCACCGTCGAATCGCGGATGCCCATGCGGCGCAGCTTGGCCATGATCTGCGGCAGCACGCTGTCCGACGAGGTGGTGGCGAACACGATGGCGAGTTCTTCGCGCAGGTAGCGCAGCAGCTTCCAGAGGCTGAAGCCCGACATGCGCATCACCAGCCCCAGCACCACGAACACGAAGACCAGCACCGCGCCATAGAAGAGGGCGACCAGCATGCCCAGCTGCTTGAGCGAGCCGATGCCGTACTTGCCGACCGTGAAGGCAATGGCGCCCAGCACGCCCAGCGGCGCCAGCTTGATGATGATCCCCATGATCTTGAACAGCACCAGCGAGAGCGCGTCGACCACGGCTGCCACCGGCGCGCCGCGGTCGCCCAGCAGCGAGAGCGCGCAGCCGAACAGCACCGCGAACAGCAGCACCTGCAGCACGTCGCCCGTGGCGAAGGCGGCCACCACCGTGGTGGGAATGAGCTTCATCAGGAACTCGACCGTGCCGCCGCTGGTGAGCTTGTCGGCGTTGGAGGCGTAGGCGCTCATGGCGCTGGCGTCCAGCGCCTTGGGGTCGACGTTCATGCCCACGCCCGGCTCGAACACGAAGGCCAGCACCAGGCCCATCGCCAGCGCGATGGTGGTCAGCACCTCGAAGTAGATCAGCGCCTTCACGCCGACCCGGCCCACGCGCTTGAGGTCGCCCGCGCCGGCGATGCCGTGCACCACCACGCAGAACACCAGCACGGGAATGATCATCTTGATCAGCTTGATGAAGCCGTCACCCAGCGGCTTGAGCTTGGCGGCGAACTCGGGGGCAAAGAGGCCGACGAGCACGCCGATCACCAGTGCGATGACCACCTGTCCGAAGAGCGATTTGGCAAAGCGAGGCATGGAAATCTCCTGTCGTTGTCGTGTCGAGGTTTTGCATGCAAGGATCGCTTTTTCTTGCATACAAGAACTGTAGGCAAGAAGATTGCAGGGGGTTCAGAGGGTATTCCCGGGGCGTTCCGGTCGACGGGGTACCCCCGCCGCGCGCCCGGGCGGTGAGGCCTGTGCGGGGCGGCTACTCGATGAAAAGCAGCGCCGGGCACTCGAGCGACGCCCGCACGGCCTGCACGAATTCGGCCGCCAGCTGGCCGTCGACCACGCGGTGGTCGAAGGACGAGGACAGGTTCATCATGCGGCGCGCCACCACCGCCCCGCCCAGCATCACCGGGCGCTGCACGATGCGGTTGACGCCGACGATCGCCACCTCGGGCGCATTGATGATCGGCGTGGAGGCGATGCCGCCCAGCGCGCCCAGGCTGGTGACGGTGAGGGTCGAGCCGCTCAGCTCGTCGCGCGTGGCCCGGCCCGCGCGCGCGGCGTCGGCCAGCCGGGCGATCTCGGTCGCGCTCGACCAGAGGTCGCGTGCCTCCGCATGGCGCAGCACCGGCACCATGAGGCCGGCCGCGGTCTGGGTCGCGATGCCGACGTGCACCGCGCCGTGGCGCGTGAGCACGCCCGCCTCGTCGTCGAAGCGGGCGTTGATCTGCGGGAAGCGCGGCACCGCCAGCACGACCGCACGCACCAGCAGCGGCAGCAGCGTCAGGTGCGCACGCTCGCCGCCCCAGCGTTCGTTGATCCGCGCGCGCAGCAGCTCCAGTTCGGTCACGTCGACCTCCTCGACGTAGGTGAAGTGCGGGATGCGGCGCATCGCGTCCTGCATGCGCTGCGCGATGCGGCGGCGCACGCCGGTCACGGGCACGGCCTCCTCGTCGTGGCGCTCGGCGTAGCGCGCGGCATCCGGCGCCGGCGGACCGGACCGGCGCAGCAGCCAGACGTCGAGGTCCTCGTGCAGGATGCGGCCGTCCGCGCTGCTGCCCGGCACCTGCCGCAGATCGATGCCGAGGACCGTCGCCCGGTGGCGCACCGCGGGTGAGGCGAGCGGCTTGCCGCCCGAGGGGCGCGCGCGTTCGGCCGGTGCCGGTGCAGGCGCCGCTGCAGGCGCCGTCGCCGATACCGCCGACACGGCCGGCACCGCCTCCTGCGCCTCGCCGCCGCCCGCCACATCGATCCGGATCAGCTCCGCGCCCACCGCGATCTGCTGCCCCACCTCGCCGCCGAGCGCGACCACCCGGCCCGCGACCGGCGAGGGAATCTCGACGGTGGCCTTGTCGGTCATCACGTCGGCCAGCACCTGGTCTTCGGCCACCGTGTCGCCGGGCTGCACGCGCCACGCCACCAGCTCCACCTCGGCAATGCCTTCGCCCAGGTCCGGCACCTTGATCGTGAGCGTGCCCATTCAGTTCTCCATGGCGCGGCGCAAGGCCGCACCGACGCGCGCCGGGCCGGGGAAGTAGGCCCACTCCTGCGCATGCGGGTAGGGCGTGTCCCAGCCGGCCACGCGCCCGATCGGCGCTTCCAGGTGGTGGAAGCAATGCTCCTGCACCAGCGCCGTCAGCTCGGCGCCGAAGCCGCTGGTGCGCGTGGCCTCGTGCACGATCACGCAGCGGCCGGTCTTCTTCACCGAGGCGACCAGCGTCTGCAGGTCCAGCGGCCACAGGCTGCGCAGGTCGATGATCTCGGCGTCGATGCCGGTCTCGCGCGCGGCCGCTTCGCAGACGAAGACCATGGTGCCGTAGCTGATCACCGTCAGGTCGGCGCCGGGGCGGAACACCGTGGCCGACTCCAGCGGCACCGTGTAGTAGCCCTCGGGCACCTCGCCCAGCGGATGCGCCGACCAGGGCACCAGCGGCCGGTCGTGGTGGCCGTCGAAGGGGCCGTTGTACAGCCGCTTGGGCTCCAGGAAGATGACCGGGTCGTCGTTCTCGATCGAGGCGATCAAGAGGCCCTTGGCATCGCGCGGATTGGAAGGCATCACCGTGCGCAGCCCGCACACGTGCGTGAACAGCGCCTCCGGGCTCTGGCTGTGCGTCTGGCCGCCGTAGATGCCGCCGCCGCAGGGCATGCGGATGGTGATCGGCGCGGTGAAGTCGCCCGCCGAGCGGTAGCGCAGGCGCGCCGCCTCGGACACGATCTGGTCGTAGGCCGGATAGACGTAGTCGGCGAACTGCACCTCCACCACCGGGCGCAGGCCGTAGGCGCCCATGCCGATGGCCGAGCCGACGATGCCGCCCTCGTTGATCGGCGCATCGAACACGCGCGAGCGGCCGTACTTGGCCTGCAGGCCTTCGGTGCAGCGGAACACGCCGCCGAAGTAGCCCACGTCCTGGCCATAGACGATCAAGTTGTCGTCGCGCTCGAGCATCACGTCCATGGCGGAGCGCAGGGCCTGGATCATCGTCATCGAGGCCATGGCCGTCACCCCTCGGACGCCAGCTGTTCGCGCTGGCGCTTCAGGTGCTCGGGCATGTCCTTGTAGACGTCCTCGAACAGGGCGGCGTCGCCCGCGACGTGGCCGTCGGCCATGGAGCCGAAGCGCTCGGCCTCCTTCACCGCGGTGTTCACCTGCGCCTGCATGTCGGCCTGCGTCTGCGCGTGCTCCTGCTGCGACCAGGCGCCGATCGCCGTCAGGTGCTGCGCCAGGCGCGCGATCGGGTCGCCCAGCGGGAAATGCGCCCAGTCGTCGGCCGGGCGGTAGCGCGACGGATCGTCCGAGGTCGAATGCGCGCCGGCGCGGTAGGTGACCCACTCGATCAGCGTTGGCCCCAGGTTACTGCGGGCGCGCTCGGCCGCCCAGCGCGAGGCCGCCAGCACCGCGAGGAAGTCGTTGCCGTCGACGCGCAGCGAGGCGATGCCGCAGCCCACGCCGCGCGCCGCGAAGGTGGTGGCCTCGCCGCCGGCGATGGCCTGGAAGGTCGAGATCGCCCACTGGTTGTTGACCACGTTGAGGATCACCGGCGCGCGGTAGACATGCGCGAAGGTCAGCGCCGTGTGGAAGTCGGACTCGGCGGTGGCGCCGTCGCCGATCCAGCCCGAGGCGATGCGCGTGTCGCCCTTGATCGCCGAGGCCATGCCCCAGCCCACCGCCTGGATGAACTGCGTGGCCAGGTTGCCCGAGATCGAGAAGAAGCCGGCCCGCTTCATCGAATAGCACACCGGCAGCTGCCGCCCCTTGAGCGGGTCGCGCTCGTTGGACATCAGCTCGCAGGTCAGCTCCAGCAGCGTCACGTCGTCGCGCGCCAGCAGCAGGCCCTGCTGGCGGTAGGTGGGAAAGCACATGTCGCCCTGCTGCAGCACCAGCGCATGGCCGGTGGCGATGGCCTCTTCGCCCAGGCACTGCATGTAGAAGGAGATCTTCTTCTGCCGCTGCGCGATCAGCATGCGGGCGTCGAAGGCGCGTGTCTTCATCATCGCGCGCAGGCCGCGGCGCAGCAGCTCGGGGTCGGCCGGCGGCGCCCACGGGCCGACGGCGCGGCCGTCGTCGTCGAGCACGCGCACCAGCGTGTAGGCCAGGTCGCTGGTGTCGGCGGGCGATGCGTCGACCGGGGGTTTTCGCACCTCGCCGGCACGCGACAGGTGCAGGTAGGAGAAATCGGTCTCGTGCCCCGGCCGCCCGGTGGGCTCCGGTACATGCAGACGAAGAGATGTGCCTTGGCTCATCGCGTTGTCTCCGCGCTCGATGGCATCGCGCGCCACCACAGCCTAGCGAATTTCGGGCGCGGGCGCAGCCGGTCAAGTGCGTGTTTCGCAGGCGACCGGGGCGCAGGGGCGGGGAGGGGCGCGCGGCCCGCGCCGGCACCCGTGTCTTCCCCCTTGCCTTTCCCGGCGCGCCTCTGCACTGTCCGTCCACCCTGTGGCCCGCGGCGCATGAACGACCTGGAACCTCCACCTCCTCTTTCCGAACCCGGCCGCAGTGCGCCGCGGGCGAAGGCCGCCGATGCGGCCGGGTGGCGCCGCTGGCTGCCGGGACTGCGCACGCTGCGCGGATACGAACTGGCCTGGCTGCGGCACGACATCGTGGCCGGGCTGGTGCTGACCACGATGCTGGTGCCCGTCGGCATCGCCTACGCACAGGCGTCGGGCGTCCCCGGCATCCACGGCCTCTACGCGACCATCGTCGCGCTGCTCGCGTACGCCGTGTTCGGCCCCAGCCGGATCCTGGTGCTGGGCCCGGATTCCTCGCTGGCGGCCCTCATCCTGGCCGTCGTCCTTCCGCTGTCGGGCGGCGACCCGCAGCGCGCCATCGCCCTGGCGGGCCTGATGGCGATCGTGTCGGGCGCGGTGTGCATCCTCGCGGGCGTCGCGCGCCTGGGCTTCGTCACCGAGCTTCTTTCCAAGCCGATTCGCTACGGCTACATGAACGGCATCGCGTTGACCGTGCTGATCAGCCAACTGCCCAGGCTCCTGGGTTTTTCGGTCGAGGGCGACGCACCGCTGGCGACCCTGAAGGCCATCGCCGTGTCGGTGATGGAGGGCAAGACCCACGCGATCACGCTCACGGTCGGCGCGGGCACCCTGGCGGTCATCCTGCTGCTCAAGGGCCGCCGGCGTGTGCCGGGCATCCTGATCGCCGTGGTGGGCGCGACCGTGGCCGTCGGCGTGCTGGGCCTGGCGACGCGCGAGGGGGTGCCGGTGCTCGGCGCCCTCCCGCAGGGCCTGCCGGCGTTCGGCATCCCATGGATCACGGCTGCGGACATCGGCCCCGTGCTGATCGGCGGCTGCGCCGTCGCGCTCGTCTCGTTCGCCGACACCAGCGTGCTCTCCCGTGTCTATGCGGCGCGTACCCGCACCCACGTCGACCCGAACCAGGAGATGGTGGCGCTGGGCGCCGCCAACCTGGCGGCCGGATTTTTCCAGGGCTTTGCCGTTAGCAGCAGTTCGTCGCGCACCCCCGTGGCCGAGGCCGCGGGCGCCAGGACCCAGCTGACCGGCGTCGTCGGTGCGCTGGCCGTTGCCCTGCTGCTGGTGGCTGCGCCCGACCTGCTGAAAAACCTGCCCACCAGCGCACTGGCCGCGGTCGTGATCGCATCGGCCATCGGCCTGATCGAGGTTGCCGACCTGCGGCGGATCTACCGCATCCAGCGCTGGGAGTTCTGGCTGTCGATCGCCTGCACGGTCGGCGTGGTCGTGCTGGGCGCCGTCGAGGGCATCGGCCTGGCCATCGTGATCGCGGTCATCGAATTCCTGTGGGATGCCTGGCGCCCCTATTCCGCGGTGCTGGGGCGCGCTGATGGCGTCAAGGGCTACCACGACATCACGCGCTATCCCGACGCGCGCCTCATTCCGGGCCTGGTCTTGTTTCGCTGGGATGCGCCGCTGTTCTTCGCCAATGCCGAGCTGTTCCGCGACCGGGTGGGCGAGGCCATGGCGTCGTCGCCCGCGCCGGTGCGCTGGCTGGTCGTCGCGGCGGAGCCCGTCACCAGCGTGGACGTGACCTCCGCCGACATGCTGGCCGAGCTGGTCGACAGCTTGCGCGACGCCGGCATCCAGCTGTGCTTTGCCGAGATGAAGGACCCCGTCAAGGACAAGCTGAAGCGCTTCGGGCTCTTCGCGCGGCTGGGCGAAGCCGCGTTCTTTCCGACCGTCGGTGCCGCCGTCAGCGGGTACCTCAAGACCCATCCGGTGGACTGGGTCGACTGGGAAGACGAAGGGCGCTGAGCCCTTGCGGCCCGCGGCATGGGCCTCCCATGGATGGGGGAGGCGACGTTTCGAGGCGGCTCCTAGCATCCGCGCACCCACAACGAGGAGCCTCCCGATGAAGATCGCCTTTACTTCCTGCTTCAGTGCCCAGACCTTCAAGGAACAACCTGTCTGGACCCAGGTGGGCGCGTCCGGCGCCACGCACCTGGTGCTGTTGGGCGACTCGGCCTACTACGACGCGGACGGCTCCAGCATGGGCGCGGTCAAGGCCATGGGCGCGAACGACTTCGCGATCCACGCCTTCGGCCGGCTGCGCGACCAGCTGAACCAGAAGGAGTTCGCCAAGCTCGTGCGCAAGACCGACCTGCAGATCCATCCGATCTGGGACGACCACGACTTTCTGTGGAACGGCGCCTGCGGCGCGCAGATCGAGGGACAGCCTTCCTACCGGCACCTGCTGGACCCGACCCGCGCGGCGTTCCAGGAATACCGCAAGGCGCTGGATTCGCACGATCCGAAGACTTTTCCCAAGGCCGGCGATCCCTGGGCTTCGGGCGTTCCCGAACCCGGCTACCGGCCCCTCATGCTGAGCAATGTCGGCGACGCGGATGGCCCGGTGATGCTGCACCTCACCGACGGCCGCAGCTACAAGACCAAGGGCGGCGAGGACGCCGTGCTCGGCAAGAAGCAGATGAGCAAGCTGAAGAAGGCCATCGAAGACTCGGACGAGAAGACCGTGCACCTGATCGCCAGCGGCCTCACCTTCGAAGCCCGCCACGGCGAGACCTGGATGGATTGCGCGGCCGAGCACGCTGCGATCCTCAAGCTCGCGGAGAAGCGCCGCATCCTCATCCTCAGCGGCGACGTGCACGAGAACCGCTTCGCCGTGCCGTGGCCGGCAGGCCCCTGGAGCCTGTTCGAAGCCACGTCCTCCGGCGCCGCGCTGCGCACGGCCGTCACCGTCGGCGCGCTGCAATGCAACTGGGGGCTGGTCGACATCACGAAGGACCAGGTGAACATCGAGCTGTCGCAGCTGAACATGGACACGCGCCGCCGCGTCATCGACCGCAAGAAGTGGAAGATGCTGTAGGCGTGGCGGTGAGCGGGTTCACGGGCCGCTCCTGCGGCTTGCGAAGCAGGATCACGAGTCCGGAGATCAGGAAGTACACCGCGCCCACCGTCGCATAGCCTGCGAGCGTCTGCAGGACCGGGGCATCGGTGCCTTGCCGTGCGATGAAGAGGCCGCCGGCCAGCGCAGACTGCGCGCCGCTCAGCATCATCACCCACTGCCCCCGATGGCTCTTTCGGCGGCGAATGGCCGTCGCCAGCTGCAGAAGGCCCGACACGATGGCCCAGACGCCGAAGATGGCCAGGTCGATCTGGAGCCCGAGCATCAGCGAGGCCACAACGGCTGCGGTGACCAGCGCGCTGATCCATGTGTTCAGCATCTGGCTGGGGTTGGCCCGGGGGCCGCCCGTCATCCGGGCGTCCACCAGGTTCGCCAGCGCGTCCCACGCCGGATAGACGACCAGCAGGATCGTCGTCAGCACCGGCGACTGCCTGGCGACGCTGAAGGCCAGCGCGACCCACACGAAGGAAAAGGCTGCGCGGGTGAAGTAGAGCTTGCGCAGCCAGGCGGCTGATTGGAGAGGGGGTTGGATGATGTCGGACATGAAGGGGTGTGGGTAGGAGGAGGGGGCGCGCCTCGCACGAGGCGGGTGCAACGATTCTTCTGCGTTCCCCCGGGCCCCGGTATCGGTCGAATGACCGACACGCGCCGAACCGACGGCTGTGCGATGCTGTGCGCTCGCCCCCGCGATCCCATGCCCGAAGACACCACCCTCACCGCTTTCGACGCGGCCCGCGCGCTCGCCTTCATCGGCGACCTGAGCATGGGCCAGCCCATCGACCATTCGCTGCGCACCGCCTGGCTGGCCGGCATGATCGCGACACAGGCCGGCTGCCACGCCGCGCAGGTCGAGGTCGCGCAACACGTGGCGTTGCTGCGCTGGTCGGGCTGCACGGCGAACGCGCAGGAGTTCGCGGACTTCCTGGAAGACGATGTGCTGGGTCGGCGAGCCCTTCTGGCCTCCGCGCAACCGCGCCTGCGCCAGCCCCACCAGGCGTCCATTCCCGGGGCCGTCGTGGCGATGGCCCAGATCCACTGCGAGATTGCCGGCGACATCGCGAACATGCTCGGCCTGGGGTCCGAGGCCGAAGCCGCACTGCGCGCCGTCTTCGAGGCCTACGACGGCAGCGGCGTCCCCGGCCTGCTGCAGGGCGAGGGCGTGCCGCTGGCGACCTACGTCGTGGCCCTGGCGAGCGATCTGGAAATCTTCAGCCGCCTCTACGGTCTCGACGAAGCCCTCACGCTCGCGCGGGGGCGCGCCGACAGCCTCTACCCCGGCTTCCTGGTCGACGCCTGCGCACCGCACGCTGCGGCGTGGATGAAGCGGCTGGATGCTTCGCCTGCGCCGTGGACCGATGCCGCCGATCCGCCAGTGGTGATGCGCCGGCGCGTCGGGCTGGAACTCGTCGGCGACGTGAGCGACCTCAAGCTGCCATGGATGACGGGCTACTCGCGGCGCGTGGCCCGCCTGGCGCGCGACTGCGGCGCCCGGCTGGGCATGAGCGAAGCGATGTGCCATCGCATCCACCGGGCCGGCCTGATCCACGGCATCGGGCGGGCCGCGGTGCCCAATGCCATCTGGAATGCGCCCGAGCCGCTGCCGGCCGCGTCGATGGAGCGCCTGCGGCTCGTGCCGTACTGGACGTCCCGCGCCGCAGGGCAGATCGACGGTCTCGCGGCCGAAGCAGAGATCGCCTCGTTCGCTTTCGAGCGGCGCGATGGCTCCGGCTACTTCCGTGGCCGCTCCGGCGCGTCGATGCCGCTCGAAGGACAGGTCGTCGCGGCGGCCGAGCAGTGGGTGTCGCACCGCACCCGCCGCCCGTGGCGACCCGAACTGACCGACGCGCAGGCGCGCGATCGCATGCAGGCGGACGTCGAGGCCGGTCGCTTCGACGCGGAGGTCGTCGGCGCACTGCTTGCCTGCGCGTTGTCGGGCATGCCTGCGAAGCCCGCGATGCCTGCGCAGGACGATGCGTCGCTGTCCCAGCGCGAGCTGGACGTCCTGCGCTGCATCAGCCAGGGCGACAACACGAAGCAGGTCGCGCGTGCGCTGGGCATCAGTGCGAGCACGGTGCGCACGCACGTCGAACGCGTGTTCCGCAAGCTCGGTTGCTCGACCCGCGCGGCCGCCACGCTGAAGGCCTCTGCCAGAGGCCTGCTGTAGCGGGCCGCGCCCGCCGCCCCATCGACTAAGCGGCCAGCGGCTCCGCCCGTACGGCCCGCGCAGGCGCCACGGTCTCGAGCTGCCCGCGCAGCATCTCCCACCGCACGCGCGCCGACACGATGCTTTCTTCCTTCACGTGCCCGAAGCCGCGGATCTGTTCCGGCAGGCGCGCCAGCGACAGGGCGGTGTCGAAGTCGATGCGCTCGAAGCGCGCGAGCAGGTCTTCGACCATCGCGCGGTAGTCGGCCACCAGCTGGCGCTCCATGCGGCGCTCGGCGGTGCGGCCGAACGGATCGAGCGCCGTGCCGCGCAGGCCGCGCAGCTTCGCGAGCACGCGGAAGGCGCCGAGCATCCACGGGCCGAAGCTGGTCTTCAGCGCGCGGCCTTCGGCATCGCGCCGGCCCAGCACCGGCGGCGCCAGGTGAAAGCGCAGCACCGGCTTGCCTTCGAACTGCTCGCCGAGCTTCTCCATGAAGCGCGGATCGGCGTACAGGCGCGCCACCTCGTACTCGTCCTTGTAGGCCATGAGCTTGAAGAGGCCCGAGGCGACGGCCTTGGCCAGCACGGTGCTGCCGCGCGTGCGTTGCTCGGCGTCGCGCACGCGTTCGACGAGGTCCGCGTAGCTGCGTGCGTAGGCCGCGTTCTGGTACGCCGTGAGGAACGCGGTGCGGTCGGCCACCAGCGCTTCGAAGCTCTGGGGCTTCTGTAGGGACACCACCTGCGCCGGCGCAGCCTGGCGCGTGACGGCCGCGAGGTCGAGCGCCGCCTTGCGACCCCAGCGGAATGCGGCCTGGTTGGCCTTCACGGCCACGCCGTTGATCTCGATGGCCTTGTCGAGCGCCTGCGCCGACAGCGGCACGAACCCCTTCTGGAACGCGAAGCCCAGCAGGAACAGGTTGGCCGCGATGGCGTCGCCCATGAGGCGCGTGGCCAGTTGCGTGGCGTCGATGAAGTCGGCGCGGCCTTCCACCGATTCCTCGATCAGCGCACGCACCTGCGTCGCTGGAAACTCCCAGTCGGGCTGCTGCGCGAAGTGCCCGGTCGGCTGCTCGAAGGTGTTGACCAGCGCGTAGGTGCGGCCCGGCCGCATGCGCGCGATGGCGTCGGGCGCGCCGGCCGTGAGCATGTCGCAGCCCAGGATCAGGTCGGCCTCGCCGGTGGGAATGCGCTGCGCCTTCAGCTGCGCCGCGTCGCGCGCAATGCGCACGTGCGACGTGACCGAGCCGTTCTTCTGCGACATGCCCGTCATGTCGAGCACGCTCACGCCCTTGCCCTCGAGGTGCGCCGCCATGCCGATCAGCGCGCCGATGGTGATCACGCCCGTGCCGCCGATGCCGGTGATGAGGATGTTGTGCATGCCTTCGAGCGCGAGCGGCGCCGGGGCGGGC
>NZ_JBWKXQ010000061.1:0-42537 GCF_059423125.1 Variovorax sp. GW531-E2
GGCGGGCGCTCTCGCTGCCGGGGGATGCTTGCATATGGCGGCGGATTTTACGGGGCGGCTCCGACCGCCTTTTGAGGGGCTGTAGGACCATTTCGCCGGATAAACGTTTTGTGACGGCGGGTTCAACCCAGTGTGTAACATGTGGCCCGTGAAACGCCGGGGAGAAACTTTTTACCCGGAAACCTCTCCGAACCGCATGAACAAGCCGTTGCCAGATCTTTCCCCAACTCCTTCTTCATCGTTGATTGCACGCCGCAGCCTCATCGCGGCCCTTGCTGCCTCTCCCATGCTTCCCGCCATGGCCCAGTTCCGGGTCGAGGTGTCGGGCGTGGGGCTGACGCAGTTGCCGATCGCGCTCGTGCCTTTCCGGGGGCAGGACGCCTCGCCCCAGAAGATTTCCGACATCGTCCAGGCCGACCTCGAACGCAGCGGCCAGTTCCGCGGCGTCGATGCCTCGGGCCAGGCGCTCGACGAGTCCTCGCGCCCCGACCTCGCCCTGTGGCGCCAGCGCACCGCCGACTCGCTCGTGGTGGGCAGCGTGAGCCGGCTGGGCGACGGCCGCTACGACGTGCGCTTCCGCCTGTGGGACGTCGTGAAAGACCGCGACCTCGGCGGCCAGAGCTACACCGTGCCGCAGGGCGACCTGCGCCTGGCGGCCCACCGCATCGCCGACTACGTGTATGAAAAGCTGACCGGCGAGAAGGGCATCTTCTCGACCCGCATCGCCTACGTCACCAAGGGCGGCAGCCGCTACTCGCTGTGGGTGGCCGACGCCGACGGCGAGAACGCACAGGCTGCGCTCGCCAGCCCCGAGCCGATCATCTCGCCCTGCTGGTCGTCCAACGGCCAGCAGCTGGCGTACGTGTCCTTCGAGTCGCGCAAGCCCGTGGTCTACGTGCACAACGTGGCGAGCGGCCAGCGCCGTCTGCTCGCCAACTTCAAGGGCTCCAACAGCGCCCCGGCCTGGGCACCCGACGGCGGTTCGCTGGCCGTCACGCTCAGCCGCGACGGCGGCTCGCAGCTGTACACCATCCCGGCCAGCGGCGGCGAACCGCGCCGCCTCACCCAGAGCTCGAGCATCGACACCGAGCCGGTGTACTCGGCCGACGGCAGCACGATCTACTTCGTGAGCGACCGTGGCGGCGCGCCCCAGATCTACAAGATGAGCGCCAGCGGCGGCAACCCGACGCGGGTCACCTTCAGCGGCACCTACAACATTTCTCCATCTGTCAGCGGCGATGGCCGGTGGTTGGCCTACATCTCGCGGGTCGGCGGTGCGTTCAAACTCCACGTGATGGAGTTGGCCAGCGGCAATGTCGCCGCGATCACCGACACCACGGCCGACGAGAGCCCGAGCTTCGCACCCAACAGCAAGCTGATCGTCTATGCCACGCACCTGCAGGGTCGCGAGGCGCTCATGACGACCACGCTGGACGGAAAGATCAAGGCCCGCCTCGCGGGCCAGGCGGGAGACATCCGTGAACCGGACTGGGGTCCGTTTCAAAAGCAATAAGCATTGACCAGATAAATTTACTTGAGGAGTTCGCAAATGTTGAAACGTACGATCTATTCGCTCGCCATCGTGGCGCTCATCGCCGGTTGCTCGTCGGGCACCAAGCTCAACGAAACGCCG
The DNA here is from genome assembly GCF_059423125.1 of Variovorax sp. GW531-E2. Lineage (NCBI taxonomy): Bacteria > Pseudomonadati > Pseudomonadota > Betaproteobacteria > Burkholderiales > Comamonadaceae > Variovorax > Variovorax sp. GW531-E2. The sequence goes on from NZ_JBWKXQ010000061.1 coordinate 1,634, forward strand.
GTCACCGACCGCAGCGGCACGGCCGGCGGCCAGCAAGGCGGCGCAACCGCCGTGGCCCCGGTGACCATCGACCCGAACGCCAACACGGCGCAAGGTCCGGTCGGCGTGGCACGCATCGTGTACTTCGACTACGACAGCTACACGGTCAAGCCCGAGTTCCAGTCGGTGATCGACGGCCATGCGCGCTTCCTCAAGGGCGCCACGCAACGTCGCATCTCGATCGAAGGCCACACCGACGAGCGCGGCGGCCGCGAGTACAACCTGGCCCTCGGCCAGAAGCGTTCCGAAGCCGTGCGCCGCGCGCTCACGCTGCTGGGCGTGAACGACAGCCAGATCGAAGCCGTGAGCTTCGGCAAGGAAAAGCCCGCAGCCCAAGGCTCGGGCGAAGAAGTGTGGGCGCAGAACCGCCGCGCTGAAATCCGCTACACCCGGTGATGCAACCACGTGCCCTGTGGCGAGGCGCGGCCCTCGCCGCCGCCTTGTTCTGCGCGTCGGCCGGCTCGCAGGCGGCGCTGTTCGAGGACGACGAGGCGCGCCGCGCCATCCTCGACCTGCGCCAGCGCGTCGAAGCCATGCGCCAGCAGACCGACCAGCGCCTGGCTGACGAAAACGGCCAGCTGCGTCGCAGCTTGCTCGACCTGCAAAGCCAGATCGAGCAGATGCGCGGCGAACTGGCACGCATGACCGGCCAGAACGAGCAGCTCACGCGCACGCTGAGCGAAATGCAGTCGCGCCAGACCACGATCGACGACAAGCTCAAGCAGAACGAGCCTTCCAAGGTCTCGATCGACGGCCGCGAGTTCAATGCCGATCCGAAGGAAAAGGCCGACTTCGAAGCAGCCCTGGGCGTCTTCCGCTCGGGTCAGTTCGCCCAGGCCCAGACCGCCTTCGCCGAGTTCGTGAAGCGCTACCCGCAAAGCGGCTACAACGCGTCCGCGCTGTTCTGGCTCGGCAATGCGCAGTACGCCACGCGCAACTACAACGAAGCCATCGCCAATTTCCGCTCGATGCTCTCGCTCGCGCCCGACCATGCCAAGGCGCCCGAAGCCGTGCTGTCGATCGCGAACTGCCAGATCGAACTGAAGGACACGCGCGCCGCACGCCGCACGCTGGAAGACCTGACCAAGGCCTACCCGCAGTCGGAAGCCGCACAGGCGGGCCGCGAGCGTCTGTCGCGCCTGCGTTGATGCAATGACCGTTTCGGCGGAGTGTTCCGCTTGAGAGTGCTTCGATGATGCCTTCGGCTGAAGAAGCCTCTTCCCTCCCCATGGCCGCCGCGGATGTCCTCACCGACACCGCGGCGCCTGACTTTGCGCGCCGCTTCGGCGGCCTCGAGCGCCTGTACGGCGTGGCCGGTGCCGCGCGCATCCGCCACGCGCATGTGCTCGTCGTCGGCATCGGTGGCGTGGGCTCGTGGGCCGTGGAGGCGCTGGCACGCAGTGGGGTGGGGCGCCTGACGCTCATCGATCTCGACCACGTGTCGGAGTCGAACATCAACCGCCAGATTCACGCGCTCGACTCGACCGTCGGGCAGGCCAAGGTCGAGGCCATGCGCGAGCGCATCGCGCAGATCAACCCCGACTGCCAGGTGCTCGCCATCGACGAGTTCGTCGAGCCCGACAACTGGGCATCGCTGCTTGAGACCGCACAGGCCGCCCACGGGCCGGTGCATGCGGTCATCGATGCCTGCGACCAGGTGAAGGCCAAGCTCGCCATGGCCGCCTGGGCACGCACCGTGTCGCGCTGCACCGCGTTCATCACGGTCGGTGCGGCGGGCGGCAAGCGGCAGGCGCACAAGGTCGACATCGACGACCTGTCGCTCGTCACCCACGACCCGCTGCTGGCCCAGCTTCGCCAGCGGCTGCGCAAACTGCACGGCGCACCGCGCGAAGGCCGCAAGATCGGCCTGGCCTGCGTGTTCAGTCGCGAGAGCGTGGCACCGCCCGATGCGTCCTGCCAGATCGATGCGGGCGACGGTTCGCTCAACTGCCACGGCTACGGATCGGTGGTCAGCGTGACCGCCACCTTCGGACAATGTGCGGCAGGGTGGGTGCTCGACGAAATTGCGAGAAACACCACGCTATAATCCAAGGCTTTGCTGGATTCAACGTCGGCAAGAAGCAAGAAAAATGGTTCCGGGACGTTAGCTCAGTTGGTAGAGCAGCGGACTTTTAATCCGTTGGTCACTGGTTCGAATCCAGTACGTCCTACCACCGAGCCATGCGAAATATGAAAAGCCAGCTGTCACCCGACAGCTGGCTTTTTTCTTGGGTCCGACGCCAGGCAGGCGGTCAGGACGCCGACTGTTGCCTGAGCCGCTTGAGCCGCTTGAGCAGCTCGCGGCCCACGCCAAGCGCAGACGCCGGGTTCTGCCCGGTGATGAGCTCGCGGTCCATCACCACGTTCGGCGTGAACGGCGCCTGGTTGCTGCTGTAGGCACCGCCGGCTTGCTGCAGCGCGGTCTGCGGGTAGAACTTCATCGTGCCGCCCTGCAGCGCCGCCTTCGCAAGCTCCTCTTCCTGGTTGCTGATCACGGTCATGCGGTAGCCGGCGTAGATCCAGTCGGGGCGTTGCTCGACCGTGCCGCCCGCCGCGAGCCGGTTCGTGAAGCCCTGTGCATCGGGCAAGGTCGAGAGCAGCGCGATCGGGCCGTGGCACACGAGGGCCGTGGTCTTGTGGCGTGCATGGAAGTCCGCGAGCAGCCGGCCCAGCGCGGGGCTGGTCAGCAGGTCCTGCATGGGCGCATGGCCGCCCGGCACGTAGACGGCATCGAAGCGGGCGTAGCCGATCTGCGCCACGCGCGACAGGCTGATCACCGGCGAGTCCGTGCGCGAGGTGAGCTTCAGTTTGTCGAGCAGCGCCTTGTGCCGCTTGAGGGCGGCTTCGTCGCCATCGAAATACATCTTGTCGACCGACGATGCGTCCACGGTGGGCGCGTTGCCCAGGGGCGTGGCGAAGGTCAGCTGGTGACCGGCGTCGAGCAGCAGCTTCACGGGCTGCATCAGCTCGTTCAGATAGAAGCCGGTGGCGAAGACCTTGCCGTCCTTCAGGTCGAGGTGGTCGGCATCCGACAGCACGACCAGCACGTTGGCAGCCTGCGCGCCGAGCGCGGCCATGCCGAGGGTCGCGACGGCGGCGAGTTTGTGGAGCGAGTTCATGGGCGTTCTTTCCTTTCAGTTCTGGCGCAGCAGCAGTTCGCGCATCGCCGCACCGACGCCCGCGGCCGACTGCGGGTTCTGCCCCGTGACGAGCCGGCCGTCGACCACGACCTGGGCGGTCCAGTCGGGCGCCGGGTGGTGGTGCGCACCGCGTTGCACGAGCGTGGTGGCGAGCAGGAAGGGCACGGTCTGCGCGAGGCCGACGGCGCGTTCTTCGTCGTCGGTGAAGGCGCTGAGGTTCTTGCCCGCGACCAGGTAGGCGCCGTTGCCCAGCGTCACGTTGACCAGCGCCGCCGGGCCGTGGCACACCGCGCCGACCACGCCGCCCGCTTCGTAGACCTCGCGGGTCACGCGCGCCGCGTCGGGGCTGGTCGGAAAGTCCCACATCGCGCCGTGTCCGCCGGCAAAGAAGATCGCGCTGTACTTCGACGCATCGACATCGCCCAGGCGCTGCGTGTGGCGCAGGGCCTCGCGAAAGGCGCTGTCGTTCCAGTAGCGCGCATTGACCGCATCGCCGAGGTCCAGGCCATCGACTGGCGGCTCGCCGCCCTGGATGGACGCGAGTTCGAAGGGGATGCCGGCCGCTTCGAGCTCGGCCAGCGGGTGGGTCAGTTCGCCGAGGTAGAAGCCCGTCGGCTCGCCGCCGGTGGCGCCCTTGGTGCCATGGCTGGTGAGCACCATGAGCACGGGGCGGATCGACGGGGCGGTGGTGGTGGAAGTCATCTGTAGCTCCTGGAGAAAGGTGAAGAGGCCGGGCCCTGTGGCCCTCGAGATCGAATGTATTGATTGCCTCTCCGGCGATAAACTGGCCAGTCAGGAAAACATTTGTTCTTCAGGAGACAAGATGAGCCGACGATTCGATCACCTCGGAGATGTGGAAACCTTCGTCACCGTGGTCGAGAAGGGCTCGATGACGGCCGGCGCCGTGGCGCTGGCGACGACGCCCTCGGTGCTCAGCCGCGCGATCACGCGCCTGGAGGCGCGGCTGGGCGTGCAGCTGCTGCGCCGCACGACGCGGCGCCTGAGCCTCACCGAGCAGGGGCGGCTGTACCTGGAGCAGTCGCGTGCGGCCTTCGCGCTCATCGACGATGCCGAGCGCGCGATACAGGGGCAGGGCGACGAGCTGACCGGCAGCGTGCGCTTGAGCGTGCCCACCACCTACGCCCATCACCGGTTGCCGGCGCTGTTGCAGCCTTTCTGCACCCGCCACCCGCAGGTGCGCGTCGAGCTGAACATCACCAACCGCAACGTCGACCTCGTGGCCGAGGGCTACGACCTCGCGATCCGCATGGGTCCGTTGCCCGACAGCGGCCTGGTCGGGCGTAAGCTCGAGGACGCGCCGATGTGCCTGCTGGCCGAGCCGGACTACATCGCGCGCGCAGGCATGCCGGCGCGCATCGGCGACCTCGCGCAGCACGCCTGCCTGCCTTTCGTGATGCCCAGCACCGGCCGCGTGGCGCCCTGGATTCTTCAGGAGGACGGGCGCGACGTGGACTGGACGCCGCACGGCAGCCTCCAGGTGTCGGACGATGTGCTGGGCGTGGTTGCGCTCGCGCTGAGCGGGCTCGGGATCTGCCAGACCTACGACTTCATCGCGCGCTCGCTGTTCGCGCAGGGCCGCGCGGTGGAGGTGCTGGCGCCGGCGTGCGGGCGTTCGCGGCCGGTGTCGGTGATCTATGCGCCGCACCGGCGGCTGTCGTCCGCCTCGCGCGCCCTGATCGATGCGTTGGCCGGCGCGCCGGCCTGACGCGATGCGCGGGGCTCAGCGGTCGAACGCGGCCTGCAGCTCGGCCTTTCCCGTGACGCCGCGTTGCAGCTGGAGCATGAGCAGCAGGCGCGCCTTCTGCGGGCTCAGGTCGCCCGCCATCACCGCGCCGGCCTCGTCGCTGGTCTTGCCGCCGCCCACGAAGCCGTAGACCGGGCGCGTGCGGCCGTTGTGCACGCGCGTGGAGACGACCACCGGCACGCCTTTCGACAGCGCGTACTTGAGCGCCTCGAACATCGAGACGTTCATGTTGCCCATGCCCACCGCCTGCACCACGATGCCCTTGGCACCCTGGTCGACGGCGTAGCGCATCAGCGAGCCATCGGCGCCGCCGAACATGGCGACGATTTCCACGCGCGGCATCTCGGCGGTGCCGATGTCGATGTGCTGGCGGCGCAGCGGCGCGCGCGTGAAGACGACCTTGTCGTCCCACACCTCGCCCAGGAAACCGAAGTCGCCCGAATTGAAGGTCTCGACGTTGGCGGTGTGCGTCTTGGTCACGTTGCGCGCCGCGTTGATCTGGTTGTTCATCGCCAGCATCACGCCCTTGCCGCGCGCTTCGGGCGTGGTGGCGATGCGGATGGCGTTGAGCAGGTTGCGCGGGCCGTCGAAGTCGGGCGACGAGGCGTTGCGCTGCGCGCCGATCAGGATCACCGGCTTGTCGGACTTGACGGTCAGGTCCAGCCAGTAGGCCGTTTCTTCCATGGTGTCGGTGCCGTGCGCGATGACGACGCCGGCCACCTCGGGGCGTGCGAGCGCGTCGTCGACGGCCTTGGTCAGGCGCGTCCACCACTTCGCCTCGATGTAGTTGGACGACATGGCCGAGAAGTTGTTGACCTCGATGGTGGCGTACTTGCCGGCATCGGGCACCGTCTGCATCAGGTCGTCGCCCGAGATCGCGGGCACCACGCCCTTGGTGACGGGGTCGATCTTCATCGCGATGGTGCCGCCCGTGGCGATGAACTGCACGACGGGTCGCGCTTGCGTCTGTGCCTGCGCCGACGTGGCCACGGCTGCCAGGCCGATCGTCGCAAGTGCGAGTGTCCTCTTCAGAGTCTTCATGGGTTTCCTTGGCGGTGTGAGGGTGCGCGCCGATGCTACGCGACGGCTGCGCCACACCGTGGACGCCCAGGAAGATGTGCCCCATGGGGCACGCAGACAGGGCTACGCCGGGGCGTGCCAGTCTTGCGTGGTCTGCGGCGAGAGGTTCACGGCGCCTTCGTGGCAGGGCTGAACCTCCAGCGGATCGCACGGGCTGCTGATCTGGCGCCCGTCGAACTTGATGCGGATGTGCGAATTGCTCGCGCCGGCGACGGTGCCGAGCCGGCCGCCGCAGATGACGCGGGCTCCTCTTTCGAAGCTGACGCCGTAGCGTTCGCGGATGTCCCTGAGGCTCATGTGATTCCCTTTGTTCCCTGTGCTGACAGTGAACGAATCGTCTCTTGGGCCCGCGTGGTACTGCGTAGGTCGCATTCCGTTACACCGTGTAGGAAAGAAGAGGGGTTGACGGAAGGCGGAGGCCTTGGGGGCGCCAGCGCGCAGAAATGAAAAAGCCCTCGCGAGGAGGGCTTTTGTCGGAATGTGGTCGTGAACTCTTACGCGGTCCACGCTACGGCAAAGATTCGTTTGCGGAAGTCATTGTTGTTTTTCTCGTCGCTATGACTTCGACGCGCTGGTATGAGATTCAGCTTGCCTGGCCAGGCAAATGCCCGATCATTTCGGGCAACCGCGAATTATATACCAGAAAGAATCGGCCCCATCAAAAGCCTCTGCCCGGCGCGCAGCGGTGCAGGCAAAAAAAACAGCCCGCACGAGGGCGGGCTGGAAGGTGACTTGCTGGAGGAGGGAGGATCAGAGGTGCAAGCCACCGGGAGAAACCTCACTGTGCCCGGCGAATCTGTACGCAACCTGACCTCGCGAAAAGAGGCCCTTTGGGCCATCAGTCTTCGTCTTCCCACTTGCCGATCACGGTGCCCAGCACGGTGAAGGGCACGCGCACGGCCTCGTGCGCGGGGTTCAGCGGCAGCAGCCAGCGGCGGCCGGCGTCTTCCTTGTAGACCTTGAAGGTGACTTCGCCACGGATGTCGTCGTCCAGCTTGGCGACCACGCGCTCGCCGTCGTCGGGCGTGGTGTGCTGCGGGTCGACGAAGACGATCGATCCGGCCGGGTAGCTCTTCAGGTGCCCGTGCGGCGAGGTCATGCTGTCGCCGCGCACGCGCAGCGCGTAGGTGCCGGCGCTGTGGTGCGCGATGCAGGGAATCCAGCGTTCGGCCAGCGTGGGCCGGGGCGGCGATTCGGCGCCGCGCCATTCGCCGGCCTGCTCCCACGAGATCAGCGGCACCGTGCCGGGCGTCTGGGGCGCGAAGGCCGGGCCGACGGGCGCGATGCGGGTGACGCGATAGGGGCCGGGCGGCTCGTGGGCGTTGTCGCGTGCCAGGCGGATCTGCACCTCGTCCCACGGGGCGGGGCCGTCGCCGGTGTCGAGCCAGTTGGGGTCGGCGCGGTAGGCGCGTGCCAGGGCGAGCACGCTCATCGACCGGCTGGTGTCGCCACGCTCGATCTTCGAGATGCTCGACTGCTTGACGCCCGAAGCGGCCTCGGCCTGCTTCTGCGTCATCTTGGCGAATTTGCGTGCGGCCAGGGCACGTGAAGCAATAGTCTCCATGGGGTGGAGATTCAAGCGCAGATGAATATTCGTATTGGACTCTAAAATAGGAAAAAAAGGGAGGATCGATATGAAGCCACGCGAATTGGTGCAGGCGCTGCGGGCGCTCGGATTGACGCAAAAGCAGATCCAGGAACGCACGGGCATTCCGCAGCCCACGGTCAGCAAGATCGGGCTGGGGCGGGTGAGCGACGTGATGTCGCGCCACTACGTCGCGCTGCTGGCCGCCTACGAGCAGCGCATGAAGGAAGAGGCGCTGCGGCCGGCCCCGCACTACGGACCGCCGCCAGCCGGCGACTGAGCCGGCAATCGAGCCGGAAGTGGCCGGATCAGGCCGGCTTGAGCCGTTCGGCGGGCTCGGGCGGCGTCAGGGCCAGCGTGGTGCTCACGCGCACGCAGTCCTTGATGTGCTGTTCGCCCAGCGCGCGCAGCGCGGCATAGCCGAGCGCGGCCGACACGACCTGCCCGGCGATGGGCACGTACTTGGTGGCCTGCTTGGCGGTGAGGCGGATGCCGGCGTGCCGGGCCAGCTTCATGAGCAGCTCGCGCGTGACGAGCCGCCCCACGAGCAGGGCGCCCAGCGTGGTCGCGGCCTTCTGGATGCGCTCGCGCTGGTGCGGCGCAAGCTTTTCGACCTGGGTGACCGAGAGGCCGAACTCGGCGCTGATCTGCGGCACGAGGCGCGACAGCAGCGCCGCGTCGGCCATCCAGTCGACGCCGGGCAGCGGCACGGCGCTGGCGGCGGCGGCCATGAGGGCCTTGCGGCCGATCAGGCGCCGGCTGCGGTGGATGGCCGCGATGAGTTTTTCATCGCCCCGGGCGAGTTCGATCGAAGAAGGCATGCAGCGTGGCTCCTTGGCGGGTTCCCTGAGCGTGCCATGCTACCCGGCCGCGCCGGTGGAGACCGGCCGGGCCGTGCGGACGGCAGGGGTTATGCCGCCAGCGCTTCGAGCAGGTCGGACAGCGCCAGCCAGCGCTCCTCGAGCTGCGCGATCTCGTCGTTGAGCGCCTTCAGCCGCTTGCCGGCGTCGGCGATCTCGGCGGGCGGCAGCGGTTCGGCCAGCCGGGCCTCGAGCGTGCTGCGCTCGGTGCTGGCCGCGGCCATGCGCTCGTCGATCTTCGCGATCTCCTTCTTCAGCGGCTTGGCCTGCTCGCTGCGCTGCTGGCGCTCCTGGGCGTCCTGCTTGCGCTGCTCGGGGGTGTTGCTGCTCTTCACTGGCGCTGCAGCTGCGGCGGCCGCAGCAGCCGCCGCCACGGCGTCCGCTTCGCGCACGGCCACCTTGGCCTCTTCGCGCAGGCGCTTGGATTCGTCGAGCAGGTAGCGCTGGTAGTCGTCCAGGTCGCCGTCGAAGTCGGTGACGACGCCGCGGCCAACGAGCCAGAACTCGTCGCACACCGAACGCAGTAGCGCACGGTCGTGGCTCACCAGCATCAGCGTGCCTTCGAACTCGTTGAGCGCCACGGCCAGGGCTTCGCGGGTGGCCAGGTCCAGGTGGTTGGTGGGCTCGTCCAGCAGCAGCAGGTTGGGGCGCTGCCAGACCATCATCGCGAGCACGAGGCGGGCCTTTTCGCCGCCGCTCATGGTGCCCACGGGCTGCTTGACCATGTCGCCGCTGAAGTTGAAGCTGCCCAGGAAGCCGCGCAGGGCCTGCTCGCCGGTGGCTTCCTTGGCATTGCTGCCCAGCTCGCGCGCCATGCGCACCATGTGCTCCAGCGGGTTGTCCTGCGGGCGCAGCACGTCGAGTTCCTGCTGCGCGAAGTAGCCGATGTTCAGGCCCTTGCCTTCGGTGACCTGGCCGGCCAGCGCGCCCATTTCGCGCGCGATGGTCTTCACCAGCGTCGACTTGCCCTGGCCGTTGGCGCCCAGGATGCCGATGCGCTGGCCCGCCAGCACCGAGCGGCTCACGCCGCGCAGGATGGTCTTGGGCGCTTCGCCTTCAACCTCGTAGCCGAAGCTGGCGTTGTCGATCGACAGCATCGGGTTCGGGATGTTGCCCGGCTCCTTGAACTCGAAGGTGAAGTCGGCCTCGGCCAGCAGCGGCGCCACTTTTTCCATGCGCTCCAGCGCCTTGACGCGGCTTTGCGCCTGCTTGGCCTTGCTGGCCTTGGCCTTGAAGCGGTCGATGAACTTCTGCAGGTGGGCGATCTTGTCCTGCTGCTTGCTGAAGGCCACCTGCTGCTGCTCCATCTGCAGCGCGCGCATGTCCTCGAACTTGCTGTAGTTGCCGCCGTAGCGCGTGAGCTGGGCGTTGGCGATGTGCAGCGTGACGTCGGTCACGGCGTCGAGAAACTCGCGGTCGTGGCTGATGACGATCATGGTGCCGGCGTACTTCTGCAGCCAGGCTTCGAGCCAGACGAGCGCGTCCAAGTCCAGGTGGTTGGTCGGTTCGTCGAGCAGCAGCAGGTCGCTCGGGCACATCAGCGCGCGGGCCAGCTGCAGGCGCATGCGCCAGCCGCCCGAGAAGCTGTTGACGGGCTCGTCGAGCTCGTGCGACTTGAAGCCCAGGCCCAGCACCAGCGCCTGCGCGCGCGGCACGGCGTCGTGCTCGCCGGCATCGGCCAGGTCGGTGTAGGCGTGGGCCAGCTCCATGCCGATGTCGGCGTCGTCGGGGTTCTCGGCGTAGGCGGCCTCGATGGCGGCCAGCGTGGCGCGCAGCTCGGTCAGGCGGGTGTCGCCGCCGACCACGAAGTCGGTGGCCGACTCCTCGGTCTCGGGCATGTCCTGCGCGACCTGGGCCATGCGCCACTGCTTGGGAATGTAGAAATCGCCGCCGTCTTCGTGCAGCGTGCCGTTGAACAGCGCGAACAGCGACGACTTGCCGGCGCCGTTTCGTCCCACCAGGCCGACCTTTTCGCCGGGGTTGAGATTGACGGTGGCGCCGTCGAGCAGTTTCTTGGCGCTGCGGCGAAGAATGACGTTTTTGAGAGTGATCATGAGTGAGGAACCGTAGGGGCGATTATCCCGCCCGGCCTTCGGCGACCCGGCGCGAAGGGGCAAAGGCGGACATCGCCCGATGAAAGGGGGCGCAGCCCGGAGGCTGCGTGCAAGGCGGTGAAGCGGGGGCGGCGGGCGTCGCTAACGCACGCCGGCGCCGGCCAGTAGCGCCGTCCGGGTGACCAGCAGCACCTGGTCTTCGCCGGCCGAGGTTTCGAGCCAGACCACCTCGAGCTGCGGAAACGCCGCTTCGAAGTAATCGCGCTCGTTGCCGATTTCCAGCACCAGCACGGCCTGCTCGCTCATGCGGGCGGGCGCGTCGGCGAACAGCTGGCGCACGAAATCCATGCCGTCGGCGCCGCCGGCCAGCGCCAGTTCGGGCTCGGCGCGGTATTCGGCGGGCAGCGCGGCCATGCTGGCACTGTTCACGTAGGGCGGGTTGCACAGCACGAGGTCGTACGTGCCGGGCACGTTCTTCAGGCCGTCCGATTCGATCAGCGTGACGCGGGCGTCGAGCGCGTGGCGCGTGACGTTGATGGCGGCCACTTCGAGCGCTTCGGTCGACAAGTCGGCGGCATCGACCGTCACATCCGGGTAGGTGAGGGCCGCGAGCACTGCGAGGCTGCCGTTGCCGGTGCACAGGTCGAGCACGCGCTGCGTGTGTTCGCCCAGCCAGTAGTCGATGCTGCCGTCGGCGATGAGCTCGGCAATGAAGCTGCGCGGCACGATGGCGCGCTCGTCCACGTAGAAGGGCACGCCCTGCAGCCACGCTTCTTTCGTGAGGTAAGCGGCGGGCTTGCGCGTGGCGATGCGCTCGTCGATGAGCGCGGTCACCTTGGCGGCGTCGGCCGGCGACACGGAGGTGTCGGCCACGGCGTCGAGGTCGTCCAGTGGCTGCTTCAGGCGCCACAGCACGAGCCAGGCGGCTTCGTCGAAGGCGTTGGCGGTGCCGTGGCCGAAGGCCACGCCGGCGTCTTCGAGCCGCTTCGCGCCGGCTTCGATGAGTTCGATGACGGTGCTCATCGGGCGCCTTGCGCAAGCGCCGCGTCGAGCCCGCGCAGCGTGCGCAGGTAGATGTTCTTCAGCGTCTCGATCTCGGCAACGTCGATGTGCTCGTCGATCTTGTGGATGCTGGCGTTCACCGGGCCGCACTCGACCACCTGCTTGCAGATCTTGGCGATGAAGCGCGCGTCGCTGGTGCCGCCATTGGTCGACAGCTCGGTGTCCAGGCCGGTTTCTTCGCGGATCGCGGCCTGCACGGCCGTGACGAGCTCGCCCGGCGTGGTCAGGAAGGGCAGGCCGCCGACGGTCCAGGTCAACGTGTAGTCGACGCCGTGCGCGTCGAGCACGGCGTGCACGCGCTGCTGCAGCGATTCAGGCGTCGATTCGGTCGAGAAGCGGAAATTGAAGTCGATCACCGCGCTGCCCGGAATGACGTTGCTCGCGCCGGTGCCCGCATGGAAATTGCTGATCTGCCAGCTGGTGGGCTGGAAGTAGGGGTTGCTTTGTGCGTCCCAGCCGCCGGCGGCATTGATCGCCACCAGCTCGGCCAGCGCGGGCGCCACGGCGTGCACCGGGTTCTTCGCCAGGTGCGGGTAGGCGATGTGGCCCTGCACGCCGTTCACCGTGAGCTTGCCGCTCATGGTGCCGCGGCGGCCGTTCTTGATCATGTCGCCGCAGCGCGCGACCGAGGTGGGCTCGCCGACGATGCAGTAGTCGATGGTTTCACCGCGTGCGGCCAGCGCGTTGCAGACGATCACGGTGCCGTCGACGCCGGGGCCTTCCTCGTCGCTGGTCAGCAGCAGGGCCAGTGTGAGCGCCGGGTCGGGCTCGCCCTGCAGGAATTCTTCGATGGAGGTCACGAAGGCCGCGACCGAGGTCTTCATGTCGCAGGCGCCGCGGCCATAGAGCTTGCCGTCGCGGTGCGTGGGCGTGAACGGGTGGCTGCTCCACTGGTCGAGCGGGCCGGTGGGCACCACGTCGGTGTGGCCGGCGAAGACCAGCGTCTTGGTCGCCTTGCCGTTGGTGGGGCGGCGCACGGCCCAGAGGTTGGTGACCCGGAAATCGGCCGGGCCGCTCTCGATGGTTTCCAGCGTGAAGCCCAGCGCGGCGAGGCGTTCGCCCAGGATCTGTTGGCAACCCGCGTCGTCGGGGGTGACGGAAGGGCGCGAGATCAGTTGTTCGGCGAGCTGGAGCGTACGGGACATCGAGGGAGCGGGGATTAAGGGGCGGTCAGAACTTCACGTCTAGCGTGATGTCGGTGAAAGTCGGTTCGTCGAGCTGGTCGGTCAGGTCGCGATCCTCGGCCTGCTTCTTGGGCGCGTCGCGGTTCTGCAGGCGCCACATCAGGTTGGTGGGCGAGTCGGCGTTGGCCAGGCCTTCTTCGCGGGTCACGCGCTCCTCGGTGATGAGGCGGGCGATGTCTTCCTCGAAGGTCTGCGAGCCTTCGGCCATCGACTGCTCCATGGCCTCCTTGACGCCGGAGAAGTCGCCCTTTTCGATCAGGTCGGCCACCAGCGCGGTGTTGAGCATCACTTCGAGCGCGGGCACACGCCCGCCGGCCGGCGTGCGCAGCAGGCGCTGCGACACCACGGCGCGCAGCGCCGAGCCCAGGTCGCCCAGCAGGGTGGGGCGCACCTCGACCGGGAAGAAGCTCAGGATGCGGTTCAGCGCGCGGTAGCTGTTGTTGGCGTGCAGCGTGGCCACGCACAGGTGGCCCGACTGCGCGTAGGCGATGGCGGCCGTCATGGTGTCGCGGTCGCGGATTTCGCCGATCTGGATCACGTCGGGCGCCTGGCGCAGTGCGTTCTTCAGGGCCACCTGCAGCGAGGTGGTGTCGCTGCCCACGTCGCGCTGGTTCACCAGCGATTTCTTGTTGGTGTAGGTGAACTCGATCGGCTCTTCGACCGTGAGGATGTGGCCGCTGGCGTGCTCGTTGCGGTAGTCGAGCATCGAGGCCAGCGTGGTCGTCTTGCCCGCGCCGGTGGCGCCCACCATCAGGATCAGCCCGCGCTTTTCCATGATGAGCGACTTCAGGATGTCGGGCAGGTTCAGCTCGTCGAAGCTGGGGATGACCGAGGCGATGTGCCGCACCACCACCGCGTAGCTGCCGCGCTGGCGCATGGCGCTGATGCGGTAGTTGCCGGCGCCTTCGAGGGCGACGGCCATGTTGAGTTCGCCCGTGTTTTCCAGTTCCTGGATGCGGGCTTCGGGCACCACTTCCGACAGCAGCGCCAGCGGCGCGGTCGGCGGCAGCACCTGCGCATTGATGGGCAGGCAGTTGCCGTTGATGCGGATCATCACCGGGGAGTGGGCCGAGAGGTAGATGTCGGAGGCCTTGCGCTCGGCCATCAAACGAAGAATCCGTTCCATCATGTTCATCGGTCTCTCTCCTCGGTGCTGTTTTTTTCTCAGGGAAGAAGCGAACCGGCCGCGCGCGTTGAAGCAGGCGGCCGGTGGTGGGTGCGTTTTAGTCGCGCAGCAGGTCGTTCAGGCTGGTCTTCGAACGCGTCTGCGCGTCGACCGTCTTGACGATGACCGCGGCGTAGGTGCTGTAGTCCTGGCCCGACTTGGTCTTCTTGGGCAGGCTGCCGCTGATGACCACGCTGCCGGCGGGCACGCGGCCGTACGAGATCTCGCCGGTGTCGCGGTTGAAGATCGGGGTGCTCTGGCCCAGGTACACGCCCATGCCCAGCACCGAGTTCTCTTCGACGATCACGCCTTCGACGACTTCGGAGCGCGCGCCGATGAAGCAGTTGTCTTCGATGATGGTCGGGTTGGCTTGCAGCGGCTCGAGCACGCCGCCCAGGCCCACGCCGCCCGACAGGTGCACGTTGGCACCGACCTGCGCGCACGAACCGACGGTGGCCCAGGTGTCGACCATGGAGCCTTCGCCCACGTAGGCGCCGATGTTCACGTACGAGGGCATCAGGATCGCGCCCTTGGCGATGAAGCTGCCGCGGCGGGCCACGGCCGGGGGCACGATGCGCACGCCCGATTCCTTCAGCTCGGCGGCCGACAGGTGCGAGAACTTGGTCGGCACCTTGTCGTAGAAGCCCAGCGAGCCGGCCTGGATCTGCTCGTTGTCCTTCAGGCGGAACGACAGCAGCACGGCCTTCTTGATCCACTGGTGCACGGTCCACTGGCCCACGCCCTGGCGGGTGGCGACGCGCAGCTTGCCGTTGTTCAGCTCGGTGATCACGTGCTCGACGGCATCGCGCACTTCGGCGGGGGCGGCGTTGATCGAGATGTTGGCGCGGTCTTCCCACGCGGCGTCGATGATTTGTTGCAGTTGCTGTGTCATGGAGAGAGTCTCGGGTGAAAAAGGGGCAGGGAAGCGGGGCGACAGGGGGTCAGCGGCGGCCGTCTTTGACGAACCGGACGATGCGCTGGGCGGCCTCGACGCACTCGGCCGTTTCGGCCACCAGCGCCATGCGGATGCGACCGCGGCCCGGGTTGGCGCTGTGGTCGGTGTCGCGCGCCAGATAGCTCCCCGGCAGAACCGTGACATTGTATTGAGCGTAGAGCGCGCGGGCGAAGGCTTCGTCGTCGCCAGCCCACACTTCGGGCACGCCGGCCCAGAGGTAGAAGCTGGCGTCGGGCAGGCGCACGTCGAGCACGGGTTCGAGCAGCGGGGTGACGGCGGCGAACTTGGCGCGGTATTGGGCGCGGTTGTCGACCACGTGCGACTCGTCGCCCCAGGCCGCGATGCTGGCGGCGGCCACGGCGCCGCTCATGGCGCTGCCGTGGTAGGTGCGGTAGAGCAAAAAGCCCTTGATGAGCGCCGCGTCGCCGGCCACGAAGCCGCTGCGCAGGCCGGGCACGTTGCTGCGCTTCGAAAGCGAGGTGAGCGCGATCAGGTTCTTGAAGTCGGGGCGACCGAGCTTCATCGAGGCTTCCAGGCCGCTCAGCGGGGGCTCGTCGCGGAAGTAGATCTCGCTGTAGCACTCGTCGGCGGCGATCACGAAGCCGTGGCGGTCGGACAGCGCGAAGAGCTTCTTCCACTCGTCCAGAGACATCACCGCGCCCGTGGGATTGCCCGGCGAGCAGACGAACACGAGCTGGGTGCGGGCCCAGACCTCGTCGGGCACGCTGTCCCAGTCGACGGCGAAGTTGCGCGCGGGCACGCTGGGCACGTAGTACGGCTCGGCGCCTGAGAGCAGCGCCGCGCCCTCGTAGATTTGATAGAACGGGTTGGGCGACATCACCACCGGCTTGGTGCTGCCGCTGGCGTCGACCACGGTCTGGGCGAGCGAGAACAGCGCCTCGCGCGAGCCGTTGACCGGCAGCACCTGGGTGGCCGGGTCGAGCGTCAGGCTGTAGCGGCGATGCAGCCAATGGGTGAAGGCGGTGCGCAGTTTCAGCTCGCCGGCGGTGGCCGGGTAGGCGGCGAGGGCGCCGAGGCCGGCGCTCAGGGCGTCCTTGATGAAGGCCGGCGTGGCGTGCTTGGGCTCGCCGATGCCCAGGCTGATGGGGGCGAATTCGGGGGCGGGCGTGACGCCCGCGAACAGCTGCTTCAGCCGCTCGAACGGGTACGGCTGCAATTTGGCAAGCAAGGGATTCATGCCCCGGATTATCGGCGACGGGGCGGGCGGCCCGCACGCCCCGCGCCCCTTGGCCCGCTCAGCAAAGCGGGCGGTTGAACTGGCCGATCATGTTGGCGAAATTCTGGTTGTAGCGGTTGGCCGCGTCGACGATGGCCGAGCGGCCCATGCGGGCCATCGCACCGCTCTCCTTGCGCTTGAACACGCCGTCTTTGGCGTCCTTGATCACCGAGCGCGATTGGCCGATGAACTCGTTGATCTGCAGCATGCCGCCGCTGCAGCTCTTGCCGTTCTGGGTCGACTGCTCGGCGGTCTTCTTGCTCCAACCTGCGGCCGAGTCGGCCACCAGCGCCAGCGAGGCCTCGAAGGCGGCCAGCGCCTGCGGGTCGTTGGGCGCGGCGAACAGCGCCATGGCGTCGGCGTGGTTGAGCTTGCCGTGGTAGATCAGGCCGGCGCGGTAGTAGGCGGCGGTGTCCTTGGGCGCCTTCTCGAAGGCTTCCCTGGTGAGCGCCCGGTCGCGGGCGCTCAGGCCCTTGTCGAAGGCCGCTTCGGCCTGCGCGACAGAGGTGAGCGCGGCCAGGTAGTCGGCGCTCATCTGGCGGGCCTTGTCGCCGTTGTCGGCGAGGTAACCCTTGGAGTTGGCGTAGTCGTTCAGCTCGCGGCTCAGGGGCGACAGCACCTTGAGCGCGGCCGAGAAGGCCTTGGCCGATTCGTCGATCTCGGGCAGCGGCGCGGCGATGGCGGCGGCGGCATCGAGCTTCCTGGCCGAGCGGTCGACCAGGATGTCGTTCTGGATGCGCAGGCTGGTGAGCGGCGCCTTGGCCTGCAGCAGCGGCACCTGGCCGGTCACGTAGCTTTCGCGGGCTTCCTGGAACGAGGTGCGCAGGTTGTTCGAGACGTCGACGTAGAGGTTGTACTTCTCGACGAGCTGCTGCTGGTCGTTGCCGGCCGGGGCGGCGGGCTTGGCTTCGGCGGAAGCGGGCGGGGCGGCCTTGTCCGCCTTGTCGCCGCAGCCCGCGACGAGCGCCGAGACGGCGACGAGGGTGGCACCCAGCAGGGCTTGGTAGTTCTTCATTCTTTCATTTCCTCCGTTGAAAAAAGCAGCACGGGCAGGCCGCGGGACGGCGGCTTGCCGGAAAAACATCGTGGGGAGGAGCGCCGCTGCCTGAGGACAGCGGTCGAGGGGCGGGATGGGTCAGACGGCGGTGGCCGCGCTGCGCCGGTAGAAGGCGAGCGAGCCCGCCAGCGCCAGCAGCATGCCGCCGCAGGCGCGGTCGATCCAGCGCGTGGCCGACACCGTGAGCAGCCGGATCGCGCGCGCGCCGACGAAGGCGTAGGCCAGCATCACCGCCATGTCCAGCCCCGCGAAGATCAGCGCAATGATCAGGTACTGCGGCGCCTGCGCGGCGGCCGGGTCGATGAACTGCGGCAGCAGCGCCGAGCAGAAGATGTAGCCCTTGGGGTTGGTCACCGCCACCAGGAACGACTTGAAGAAGATGCGCCGGCTTTCAACCGCCGTGACGGTGGCCGCGGCGTCCGCGCTCGGCAGCTGGAAACCGCCCTGGGAGCGCAGCATGCGCAGCCCGAGCCAGGCCAGGTAGACCGCGCCCACCCACTTCAGCATCGAGAACCAGAACTCCGAAGCCGCAAGCAGCGCGCCCAGGCCGAGTGCCACGGCGCCGACCAGCACGAAGTCGGACAGCACCGCGCCGAGCATGCCCGGCAGCGCCCGTCGCACGCCGTGGCGCGAGCCGTTGCTCAGGGCCAGCAGCACCGTGGGGCCGGGCGTGGCGATGGCGGCGAAGGCCACGATGGCGAACAGCAGGGCGGTGGCGAGCGTCATCGGGGCGTCTTTCTTCGGATGGGTTTCTTCTTCAGATCTTCTTGACCAGCACCTGGCTCTTGCGGTCCCAGTTGTACTTGCGCTTGCGCGCCTCGGGCAGCCAGTCGGGGTTGACCTGCTGGAAGCCGCGCTTGAGGAACCAGTGCATCGTGACCGTGGTGAGCACGAAGATGCTTTCCAGGCCCATGGCCTTGGCGCGGTGCTCGATGCGCTTGAGGATGCGTTCGCCGTCGCCCTGCGACTGCGATTGCGGCGACACCGTGAGCGCGGCCATCTCGGCGGTCTTCGCCTCGGGGTACGGGTACAGCGCCGCGCAGCCGAAGATCACGCCGTCGTGCTCGATGACCGTGTAGTGGCCCACGTCGCGCTCGATCTCGGTGCGGTCGCGCTTGACCAGCGTGCCGTCGCGCTCGAAGGGCTCGATGAGCTGCAGGATGCCGCCGATGTCGTCCACCGTGGCTTCGCGCAGGCTCTCGAGCTTTTCGTCGATGACCATGGTGCCGACGCCGTCGTGCACGTAGATCTCGAGCAGCAGCGAGCCGTCGAGCGCGAACGGCAGGATGTGGTTGCGCTCCACGCCGCCCTTGCAGGCCTTCACGCAGTGCTGCAGGTAGAAGGCGGTGTCGGTCGGCTTCTGCGCGGGCGGCAGCGAGGCCAGCAGCTTCTCGGCGGCGGCCAGCGGCAGTTCGGTGTCGATCGGGTTGTCTTCGCTCTCGGGCAGTTCGCTATCCACGCGGATGCCCGGCACTTCGGTCAGGAAGATCAGCTTGTCGGCCTGGATCGAGATGGCCACGCTGGTCGCCACTTCTTCCATCGTCAGGTTGAAGGCCTCGCCGGTCGGCGAGAAGCCGAAGGGCGACATCAGCACCATCGCGCCGAAGTCGAGCGTGCGGCGGATGCCGGCCGCGTCCACCTTGCGCACCAGGCCCGAATGCTTGAAGTCCACCCCGTCGACCACGCCCACGGGGCGCGCGGTGATGAAGTTGCCCGAGATCACGCGCACCGTCGAGCCGGCCATGGGCGTGTTCGGCAGGCCCTGGCTGAAGGCGGCCTCGATCTCGTAGCGCAGCTGGCCCGCGGCCTCCTGCGCCGAGTCGAGCGCCACGGCGTCGGTGATGCGGATGCCGTGCGAGTACTTCGCCTCGTGGCCCTTGGCCGCCAGCTGCTCGTTGACCTGCGGGCGAAAGCCATGCACCAGCACGATCTTGACGCCCATGCTCTGGATCAGGGCCAGGTCCTGCGCGATGTTCTGCAGCTTGCCCGCCGCGATGGCCTCACCCGCGAGCGCGACCACGAAGGTCTTGCCGCGGTGCGTGTGGATGTAGGGCGCGACCGAGCGGAACCAGGGCACGAAGGTGAAATTGAAGACGGTGGACATGGGGCGTGATTGTGCATTCTTGGCAAGGTTTTGGTGCAGCGCGTCATGCCAGGGCGCGCAGCAGCCGGCCGGCCCCGGCCGCGGCGGGCGTGCCGCGGGCCTTGAAGGCCTCGAGCTGGTCGGCGTAGGCGTCCAGCGGCTCCACCGCCGCCTCGGCCGCACCCGCCGGCGCGGCCGGTGCCAGCGGCAGGCCGAGCAGCCCGGCGAGCTCGTCCGGCGCGATCGAACCCTGCGCCATCAGCGCATCGACCACCGCCATGAAGGCGGTCGCGTGCGCTTCGAGCAGGCCGAGCGCGCGGGTGTGTTCGCGCGCCAGGATGGCCTCGATCTCGCGGTTGGTGGCGGCCACGTCGGTGTTGAGGTTGTCGTTCGAATCGGTCGTCACGTCGGTGCGGCTCCAGCGGGTGCCGAAGCCCAGGTGGCGCACGTGGCGCGCCGCCGTCGCGGTCGCCTGCATCAGGTCGCGCTCGGCGCCGGTGGTGCAGCCCGATTCGCCGAACACCAGCCGCTCGGCCGCGCGGCCCGCCAGGCTCACGCAGACGCTGTCCAGCAGGTTGCGCTTGGACCACGCCTTGCGCTTCACGTAGCTGTTGTAGCCGCCCTCGAACGAGGCCACGTTGATGCGGATCTCCTGCGGCGCGCGGCCGAAGAGCAGGGCGTACACCAGGCCGTGGCCGGCCTCGTGCACCGCGAGCAGCGCGCGGAAGTCGGCGTTGGCGCGCTGCTTGAGCCGGTTCAGCTCCAGCGCCACCGGGAACTCGCGCCGTGCCAGCCGGAAGCGCGCGACCAGGCGCGGGCCGCCGGGCGTGACCTCGCCGGGGTCGAGCATCAGCCACACGGGCTCGCTGCCGTGCGCGCCCTGTTCGAGCGCCCACAGCGCGGCGTTGACCAGCGTCGCGCTCAGGATCGCGTGGATCGATGAGAACAGCGGCCGCGTGCCCTGCGCCGGGAACACGGCGTTGGCGTAGATCTGCTCGTACACGCTCGCGTCGAGTACGAAGCGCACGCCCGAGCTTTCCTGGATCTCGCTCACGTAGCGGTCGCAGATCGACAGGATCAGGCGCACGTAGGTGGCGCGGCTGAACGAGGGGTAGATCACGTGGTTGTTGCCCAGCCGCGCCACCTGCTCGGGCTTGAAGCGTTCGGCCAGCGCCTTCTTCACGTCGATGAGCGAGAGCTTCTTCGTCAGCGCGTGGAAGATGTCGGCGTCGGTGTCGCAGTCTTCCACCCGCTTGGCGGTCTCGGCGTACATCTCGTCGAGGTTGCCCGAGACGAAGACCAGCAGCTTGGAGTAGTCGGTTTCCCAGTTGTCCTGCGAGGCGCGGAAGGCGCGCAGCCGCGCCTGGATCTCGTCGGGCTTCCAGGTCATGATTTCTAGCAGCGACTCGCGCAGCTTCAGGCAGCGCTTGAACTCCTGCGCTTCCCAGGGCGAGAGCTGCAGGCGGCGCTTGCGCTTGGTCTTGCCAGCCTTGGCGCCGTCGTCCTCTTCGTCTTCCTCGTCGTCATCGGTGCGGCGGTCCTGGTCGTACTCGGCCCAGGCCAGCGACGACTCGATCTCGCTGAGCACCGACAGCGACGGCGGCAGGCGGCCGTCCGAAAGCAGCGCCCACACGTCCTGGTAGCGCTCCACGCGCGCTTCCTTGCCGCTGGCGTCCACGGTGCGAAAGCGCTGGAACTCGTCGAGCACGAGGATGCCGGGCGCGCCCTCGGCGATGCCCGACTCGGCCAGCATGGCCGAGATCGAGCCGGCGGTGCGGTGGCCCGAACCGTGGCTGAAGCCGTCCATCTGCACTTCGATGAAGCGGTCGTAAAAGCCCAGGTGCTGCGCCAGGCGCCGCACGAGCTGCGTCTTGCCGGTGCCGGTCAGGCCCCACAGGCAGATGACGACCGGGCGGCTGATGAGCTGCGGCAGCACGTACCAGGCGCGCAGCGAATCGATCACGCGATCGATGATCTCGTCGATGCCGAACAGCTCGGCCTTCAGCGAATGGGCAATGGCCTGCAGGTGGCGCGTGCGCTCGGCCAGCGTGGTGTGCAGGTCGCGGGAAATGTCTGGATGCGACATGAGGTTCTTTTTTTCTTCGAATGATTCGGGACACGGAAACAGGAATGCGGCCGCTTCTCCACGCGAGATGCGGGGAGGGCGGTGGTGCAGGCGCTGTGCGGGTCAGGCTGGCGCGCTTCGACCGAAGTGAAGCGCGAGCGATGGGCGTTCAGTTCCGCGAAGGAAGCTGAAGCCGGCGCGCGGGCTTCGTCAGGCCGGGCGGGTCGCCTTGACCCCGCCGCGTGCAAGGACGCGGCTTGCGCAGCGGATGCGCATCGAGAGGGGGGCAAGGAAGGAGGTCATGGCCGCGATCGTAGCGGCGGCATGCGGTAGAGTAAAGAGTCTTTACGAAATTTTCTGCGCCACCTGCTGCATGCGGCCTCGCTGTGGATGCCATGCAACAGCGCCGGGGCCCCGCGATAATTGGCGGTTTGCCCGCCTGCCGCCGCGCGCAACGACCGACGACTGCCTTGCCTTGACGACCCTCACACCTCCCGCCCCCCTGCGCATCGAGTTTCCCGAATCGCTCCCGGTCTCCGGCCGGCGCGAGGAGATCATGGCCGCCATTGCGGCGCACCAGGTCGTGATCGTCTGCGGCGAAACGGGCTCGGGCAAGACCACGCAGCTGCCGAAGATCGCGCTGGCGCTCGGGCGCGGCAAGCTCAACGCCGAGCCCGGCAAGGGCCGCCTCATCGGCCACACGCAGCCGCGACGCATTGCCGCCAGCTCGGTCGCCAAGCGCATCGCCGAAGAGCTGAAGACGCCGCTGGGCGACGTGGTCGGCTTCAAGGTGCGCTTTCAGGACCGCCTGAGCCGCGATGCCTCGGTCAAGCTGATGACCGACGGCATTCTGCTGGCCGAGACGCAGACCGATCCGCTGCTCAAGGCCTACGACACGCTCATCATCGACGAGGCCCACGAGCGCTCGCTGAACATCGACTTCCTCTTGGGCTACCTGCGCGAGATTCTTCCGCGTCGGCCCGACCTGAAGGTGATCGTCACCTCGGCCACCATCGATGCCGACCGCTTCGCACAGCACTTCGCTTCGGCCAAAGGGCCCGCGCCGACGATCATGGTGTCGGGCCGCACCTTCCCGGTCGAGCAGCGCTACCGGCCGTTCGAGGAGTCGCGCGAGCACGACCTGAACGACGCCATCGCGGATGCGGTCGACGAGCTCTGGCGCGACCCGCACAACGCGGGCGACATCCTGATCTTCCTGCCCGGCGAACGCGAAATCCGAGAGGCGGCCGATCACCTGCGCCGCCACGTCAGCCACCAGCCGCTGTTTCGCAGCGCCGAGGTGCTGCCGCTGTTCGCGCGGCTCTCGGGCCCCGAGCAGGACCGCATCTTCGAAAGCCACCACGGCCGCCGCATCGTGCTGGCCACCAACGTGGCCGAGACCTCGCTCACCGTGCCGGGCATCCGCTACGTGATCGACACCGGCACGGCGCGCGTCAAGCGCTACAGCTTCCGCAGCAAGGTCGAGCAGTTGCTGGTCGAGCCGATCAGCCAGGCCGCGGCCAACCAGCGCGCGGGCCGATGCGGCCGCGTGGCGAACGGCATCTGCATCCGCCTGTACGACGAGAAGGACTTTGCGGGCCGCCCGCGCTTCACCGACCCGGAAATCCTGCGCTCGTCGCTCGCGGGCGTGATCCTGCGCATGAAGTCGCTGCGGCTGGGCGACGTGGCGCGCTTCCCGTTCCTCGAAGCGCCGTCGCCGCGCGCGATTGCCGATGGCTACCAGCTGCTGAACGAACTGGGTGCGGTGGACGACGCCAACGAGCTCACCGCCACCGGCGCCGAGCTGGCGAAGCTGCCGCTCGATCCGCGCGTGGGCCGCATGATTCTCGAAGCGCGCACGCGCGGTGCGCTCGAAGAAGTGCTCATCATCGCCTCGGCGCTCAGCGTGCAGGACGTGCGCGACCGCCCGATGGACGCACAGCAGCAGGCCGACCAGGCGCACTCGAAATTCGACGACGAGAAAAGCGAGTTCAGCGGCTACCTGCGCCTGTGGAAATGGATCTCCGACGCGCGCGGCGGCCACGGCGACACGCACAAGCTCAGCAACCGCCAGTACGAGCAGCTGCTGCGCCAGAATTTCATCAACATCCGCCGTGTGCGTGAATGGCGCGACATCCATTCGCAGCTGCTCACGGTCGTCACCGAGCACAAGTGGCGCATCAACGCCACGCCGGCCGGCTACGAGCCGCTGCACCTGTCGATGCTCGCGGGCCTGCTCGGCAACGTGGGCTGGAAGCTGGAAGACGACGAGGCGTATCTCGGCGCGCGCGGCATCAAGTTCTACAAGCACCCCGGCGCGCACCTGAAGAAGAAGCCCGGGCGCTGGATCGTCGCGGCCGAACTGGTCGAGACCACGCGCCTGTTCGGGCGCGGCATCGCCAACATCGAGCCGCAATGGCTCGAGCAGGTGGCGGGGCACCTGCTGAAGAAGCAGCTGCTCGATCCGCACTGGGAGAAGAAGGGCGCGCAGGTCTCGGCGCTGGAGCGCGCGACGTTGTACGGCCTCGTGGTGTACAGCGGGCGGCGCGTCGATTTCACCAAGGTCGATCCGGTGTCGGCGCGCGAGATCTTCATCCGCGAAGCGCTGGTCGGCGGGCAGTGGGAAAGCAAGTTCCCGTTCCTCACGGCCAACCGCAAGTTGGTGCGCGAGGTCGAAGGGCTGGAGCACAAGGCGCGCCGGCAGGACGTGCTGGTCGACGACGAGCTGATCTTCGCCTTCTACGACGCGCAACTGCCGGCCGACGTGGCCAGCGGCATCACCTTCGAGAACTGGTACCGCCACGCCGCGAAGGACCAGCCGCGCCTGCTGTACCTCACGCGCGACGAGCTCATGCGCCACCAGGCCGCCGGCATCACGACGCAGTCGTTCCCGCCCACGCTGCGCCTGGGCGGTGTCGATTGCGCCGCGAGCTACCTGCACGAACCGGGCGACGCGAAAGACGGCCTCACGGTCAGCGTGCCGCTGTTCGTGCTCAACCAGGTGAACGAGGAGCGTTGCGAGTGGCTGGTGACCGGCATGCTCAAGGACAAGATCCAGGCGCTGCTCAAGAGCCTGCCGCAGCGCCCGCGCTCGCGGCTGGTGCCGCTGCCCGAGTCGGCCACGAAGCTGGCGGAGGAGCTGTCGGCGCCCGAACTCTTCGGTACCGGCTCGCTCACCGACGTGCTGCTCAAGCGTGTGCGCGATCTCACGAGCATCGACGTGAAGCGCGCCGACTTCAAGCTCGACATGCTCGCGCCGCACCTGTTCATGAACCTGCGCATCGTCGACGAGCACGGACGCCAGCTGGGCATGGGTCGCAACCTCGGCGCACTGAAGGCGGAACTGGGCGCGCAGGCGCGCGGTGCCTTCCAGGCGCTCGCGGGGCTCAACGTGAAGGCGTCGCCGGCGCCCAAGGCCGCGCCTGCGACCGGGGGGCAGGCCCCGGCGAAGAGCGCTGCGCCCGAGAAGGCCGCACCCACGCTGCCCGCCGGCCAGCGCTACACGAGCTGGACCTTCGGCGAGCTGCCCGAGCTGATGGAAGTGCGGCGCGGTTCGCAGTCGCTCATCGGCTTCCCGGCGCTGCGCGACGAAGGCGATGCCGTGACCATCGAGGTGTTCGACGAGCCCGCCGTGGCGGCCGCGAAGCACCGCGCCGGCCTGCGTCGCCTGTTCGCGCTGCAGCTGAAGGACGCGCTGAAGTACCTCGAGAAGAACATCCCCGACCTGCAGAAGATGTCGGTCGCCTACATGCCGCTGGGCACGTCGGAAGAACTGCGCACGCAGATCATCGACGTGGCGATCGACCGCGCGTTCCTGCAAGAGCCGCTGCCGACCGACGAGTTCGCCTTCAAGAAGCGGCTCGAAGAAGGGCGCGGGCGGCTCACGCTGATCGCCAACGAAGTGGCGCGGCTCGCGGGCGTCATCCTTGTCGAATACGCAGCCGCCGCGCGCAAGATCAAGGACACGAAGGTCCAGCCCGAGGCGGTGCAGGACGCGGCGCAGCAGCTGCAGAAGCTGGTGGGCAAGCGCTTCATCGCCGACGCGCCGTGGACGCAGCTGCAGCACTTCGCGCGCTACCTCAAGGCCATCGTGCTGCGCCTGGACAAGCTGCGCGCCGACCCCGCGCGCGACACGGCCAAGCTGGCCGAGCTGAAGCCGCAGGAGCAGCGCTACTGGCGCCTCGTGGCCGAGCGCAAGGGCGTGGTGGACGAGCGCATGCTCGAATTCCGCTGGCTGCTCGAGGAGCTGCGCGTGAGCTTCTTCGCGCAGGAGCTGCGCACGCCGCAGCCGGTGAGCGTGAAGCGGCTCGACAAGGCCTGGGCGCAGCTTCAGGCGTAAAAAAAGCCCGCGGCGACGCGGGCTTTTTTCATGATGGCGCGGGCGCTATATGCGGCCCATGAGCACGAGGATCACCAGGACCAGCACCACGAGCCCGAGGCCGCCGCTGGGCCCGTAGCCCCAGGACCGGCTGTAACCCCAGCTCGGCAGCGCGCCGATCAGCAGCAGGATCAGGACGATCAGCAGAATGAACGAGAGGGACATGTTTTTTCTCCTGGGACGTTGTTGTCACGAGCCTCCATGCTCGTCGTCCCGGGGCGCCGCGAGCGCCGGAGAGCCGCCCCTGACGCGGTCAGGACTGTCCTACCGTGGGCGTCGGCGCTTTACCGGTGCGCCTGCCAGCAGGAAGTGCATGGCCACGCCCACGGCCAGGAAGATGGCGCCCAGCCCGCCGACGATGGCGGCGCCGCCCCACAGGTCGAAGAAGCCGTCGAGCCGGGCGTCCTGCGGGTTCGCGGGGTTGAAGAACACGCCGACGACTTCGCCCTTGTCGTACGCAGGCGGGTTGCTGCTGCTCGACGGCGAGAACTCGACGATCGCGCCCGACGGCAGGGTGAAGCGCACCAGCGGGCGCCACGTCGGCGAATTGCTGCGGCTCGAACTTCCCGCGGACTGCAGCGCGATCACCTCGCCCTGCGCCTTGCCGGCCGATGCGATGAACTTCGTGGTGTTCTGGTAGAGCAGCCAGCCGCCGAGGAGCATGAGCGCGCCGACGAGCGTGAAGATGCGCGTGATGAGGCGGGTGGGGTTCATTCGGGCGGCTTTCAGTTGCGCATCCACTCGGCCGACAAGGTGCCCACGGCGGCCAGAACGAGGCTCGACACCAGGAAGGCCGCGGCCCCCAGCGTGGCCAGCAAGGCCCGTCGCCAGGGGCGCGTGCGAAAGAGATAGACCGGAATGCCCAGCAGCGGAAAGATGCCTGCGAGCAGCGCCGAGCGACCAGGCGCGGGCACGCCGCGCGCGAGGCCGTCGGCCCGGCACCACGTGTAGCACAGCGCCGAGATGAGGAACACATGCGCCACGTCCAGCGCGGTGTAGTCCTTGCCGCGCAGCGGCGGCAGGAACGCGTCGGCGATGCCCACCACGAGGAACGAGAGGGCCAGGGCCAGCAGGATCCAGCGCGGCCGGTTCATCGTCATCGCTGCACCCGGAGCGTGGCCGCCGGCGTCAGAGCTTCGCGAGGCGGTCGAGCGCGGCGAGCAGCGTCTCGTCCTTCTTGGCGAAGCAGAAGCGCACCACGCGCTGGTCGAAGCCGTCGCCGTAGAAGGCCGACAGCGGGATCGCCGCCACGCCGATCTCGCGCGTGAGCCAGAGGCAGAAGTCGGCCTCCGACAGGTCGCTCACGGCCGAGATGTCCACGCACTGGAAGTAGCTGCCTTCGCTGCGCAGTAGCTTGAAGCGGGTCTTCTCGGCCAGGCCGGCCGCGAACAGGTCGCGCTTGCGCTGGTAGAAGGCCGGCAGCTCCAGGTAGGGCTCGGGCCGCGCCATGTACTGCGCGAGTGCGTGCTGCATCGGCGTGTTCACCGTGAACACGTTGAACTGGTGCACCTTGCGGAACTCGGCCATCAGCGGCGCGGGCGCGGCCACGAAGCCGACCTTCCAGCCGGTGACGTGGTAGGTCTTGCCGAAGCTGCTGACGATGAAGCTGCGCGCCGCCAGGCCGGGGAAGCGCGCCACGCTTTCATGGCGTGCGTCGTCGAACACCATGTGTTCGTAGACCTCGTCGCTGATCACGAACACGTCGGTGGGCGCAAGCAGCTCTTCGAGCTGTCGCATCTCGGCCTCGGTCCAGACTGTGGCGCTCGGGTTGTGCGGCGTGTTGATGATGATGGCGCGCGTCTTCGGCGTGAGCGCGGCGGCGATCTTGTCGAAGTCGGGGCGGAAGGTGCCGGGCACGAGCGGCACGCGCACGACCTTGCCACCGGCCAGGTCGATGTTGGGCACGTAGCTGTCGTAGCAGGGCTCCAGCACGATCACTTCGTCGCCGGGGCGCACGATGGCCAGGATGGCGGTGATGATCGCCTGCGTGGCGCCGGCCGTGACCGTGATCTCGGTCGCGGCGCTGTAGCTGCGGCCGTAGAGCGCCTCGATCTTGGCGGCGATGGCGTCGCGCAGCGACGGAATGCCCGGCATCGGCGGGTACTGGTTGTGGCCGGCCGCCATGGCGGCGGTCACGTCTTCGAGCAGCTTCGGATCGCAGTGGAAATCGGGGAAGCCCTGGCCGAGGTTCACGGCGTTCTTCTCGGCCGCGAGCGTGGACATCACGGTGAAGATGGTGGTGCCGACAGCCGGCAGCTTGGTGGCGATCTCGGGCGTGCGGGGAGAAGACGAAGGGGTGGCGGTGCTCATGGTCGGTCGTCGCGGGGAAAGATGCAGGGGATCAGAGTTCGTAGTCTTGTTGATGGCCGCTCAGGGCCTTCGCGATCAGGTTGCGGTCGAGGCGGTCGCTCAGCAGCTCGGCGAACTTGAAGACGAAGTTGCGCAGGTAGGCGCTGCGCTTGAAGGCGACGCGCGCGATGTTCTGGCCGAACACGTGGCCCATCGGGCGCACCACGAGGTCGGCGTTCGACTCGTCGCGCACGGCCATCTCGGCCACGATGCCCACGCCCAGGCCCAGGCGCACGTAGGTCTTGATCACGTCGGAGTCGATGGCTTCGAGCGCGATGCGCGGCGTGAGCTTCTTCTGCGCAAACGCATGGTCGATGCGCGTGCGGCCGGTGAACGACGGGTGGTACGTGATGATCGGCTCGCTCGCGAGGTCTTCGAGCGACACGCGTTCCTTGGCCGCCAGCGGGTGGTCCTTGGGCAGCACCAGCACGTGCTGCCACTCGTAGCAGGGCAGCGTGACCAGCTCGGCATAGCCGTCGAGCGATTCGGTGGCGATGCCGATCTCGGCGATCTCGTCGATCACCATGCGCGCCACCTGGTCGGGCGAGCCCTGGTGCAGGCTCACGTTGACCTTCGGGTAGGCCTCGCGCAGGTTGGCCACGGGCACCGGCAGCACGTAGCGCGCCTGGGTGTGGGTGGTGGCGATGGAGAGGGTGCCGCTGTCCTGCGCGCTGAACTGTTCGCCGATGCGTTTGAGGTTGCCCACCTCGCGCATGATGAGCTCGATGCTCGCGATGACGTGCTGGCCGGGTTCGGTGATGCGCTTCAGGCGCTTGCCGTGGCGGGCGAAGATCTCGACGCCGAGCTCTTCCTCGAGTTCGATGATCGCCTTGGAGACGCCGGGCTGCGAGGTGTGGAGCGCCTTGGCCGCCTCGGTGAGGTTCAGGTTGCGCCGCACGGCTTCCTGAACAAACTTGAACTGGTGCAGATTCATATCAAATTCCGTCTTATTGCGGAATTCATTATGCCTTTGAAGTCTATAAAAATGACCGGGACTTCAGGATTTGATGGCAATCCGGGCCAGCAAAGCGACCAGTTCGGGCGATTCGCCCACGATCGGGGCCAGCGAGAAGGCCACGTCGGGCCAGCGCAGACGCAGGGCGTCCAGTTGCAGCGGCAGGTCTTCGCGGGCGTGCTTGCCCATGCCCAGGAAGAGCGGCACCACATGCACCGCGGTGGCGCCGTCGGCAATCAGCGCAGCGGCGGCCGTGGGCAGGTCGGGGGCGGCCAGTTCCATGTAGGCGCAGCTGACGCGCACCGTGGGGTCGTTTTCGCGCATGCGGGCGGCGACCGCCTCGATGGGCTCGCGCCAGCGCGCATCGCGCGAGCCGTGCGCGAGCAGCACCGTGCCCGGCACTTGCGTGGTCATCGTCTCAGGACCAGCCAGCTGAAGGCGGTCAGCGACAGCACCGAATAGATCATTCCCGGCGCCGCCGCCGTGAGCCAGGGCGACCAGTTGCTCAGGTTGCCGAGGTAGCCGAACACGTTGTTCAGCAGGAAGAAGCTGATGCCGATCATCACGCCGCCGAACACGTAGGTCGTGATGCCGGCCTGGCGGAAGTGCAGGTAGGCGAAGGGCAGGGCGAGCACCACCATCACCAGGCACGACAGCGGGTAGAACACCTTGCGCCAGAACTCGATCTCGTAGCGCTGCGCGGTCTGGCCGTTGGCGTTCAGGTGCCGGATGTAGTCGAACAGGTCGATGGTGCTCATGCGGTCGGGCCGCAGCAGCGCGACCGACACCATTTCCGCGGTGAGCGAGGTGGGCCAGTCCATCTTCTCGACATGGGTGGTCGTGATGCGGGCCTTGTCGGCGCTGCGGGTTTCGTAGTCCTGCTGCTCGACCTCGGAGAGCACCCACTTGTCGTCGAGGATGCGGGCCGACTTGGCCATGAGCTGCTTGCTCACGTAGCCGTTGCCGTCGAACTCGAAGATGCGCGTGTTCTGCAGCGAGCCGTCGCGCGAGATCGAGAGCACATTGACCGCATACGACGTGTCGCCGCGCTTTTCCTTCAGCCAGGCGCCGGTGTTGCCCACGAGCGAATAGGTGCCCTGGTAGCGCGACTTGAGCAGCTGGCCGGTGCGTCCCGACAGCGGCGCGATGTAGTCGCCGATGGCAAAGGTGAGCACGACGAAGCCCAGCCCCAGCAGCAGCAGCGTGCGCAGCGCACGCCACGGGCCCAGGCCGCTGGTGCGCAGGATGGTGTATTCGGAGCTTTGCGCCAGCCGCGCCATCACGAAGATGCAGCCGATCAGCACCGTGATCGGCAGCAGTTCGTACAGGTGGCTGGGCACCAGCAGCAGCACGTAGATCAGCGCCTGCACCGGCCCGTAGGCCAGGCTTTCGGGCTTGCCCACGGACTGCAGCTCGTCGACGAAGTCGAAGAAGAAGAACAGGCTCAGGAAGCCGAGCGTCACGAAGGCCACGGCCTTCAGTGCCTCGACGTAGATCAGTCGGCGGATGGTTTTCACGAGGTCGGGTCGATCCGGGAAGGCGGTACGGCCGGCAGGGCGCCGGCCGTGGCGGCGCTGGCGCGGGCCTGGCGGCGGGCCGACCAGTTGTTGTTGCGCAGGGTGAGCCAGGCCGTGGCGAAGAGGAAGACGCCGCCGTGCAGCAGCAGCATGAAGGAGCCCATGCCGTAGCGGCCCGAGCTGATCCAGCTCTGGCCCAGGTTCAGCAGGTTGTAGTAGACGACGAAGGCGAACAGCGCAAATACGAGGTTGCCGCTGCGTCCCACGCGCGGGTTGACGCTGGACACCGTCAGCGCCAGCAGCACGAAGTTGATGGCAGCCAGCAGCATGCCGAAGCGCCAGCCCAGCTCGCCCAGGCTGGCATCGCTGCGGTCGCGCAGCAGCGAGAGCGTGGAGCGGGCGCGCGTGGGCGTGCTGTCGCCGGTGGCGTTCGAGCTGCCGCCGGCGCGCGTGCCATAGGTCTTGAACTCGCTGATCTTCAGGCCCGATTCGGTGAACAGCGGGCGCTCCAGGCGCTGGCCGTTGCTCAGCAGCAGGAAGCGGTGGTTGTCGATGTCCTCGATGCGGCCGCTGCGCGCCGACGTGGTGATCTGCAGCCCACGCTCGACGGCCCAGATGAACACGTTGGTGGCGGTGGCGCCGTCGGGCGTGTCCTTGTCGATGAAGAACACGCGCAGCCGGCCCGAGGACTCGCGGAACTCACCGGGCGTGACGCGCTCGATGTCGCTGCGCTGCTCGTACTGCTGGCGCATGCCGATGGTCTGCGAGTTGGCCCAGGGCCAGCCCACCAGCGCCATGGCGGCGATGAGCAGCAGCACCGGCCAGGCGAATCGGAACAGCGGCTGGACGAAATCGGCCAGGCCGCGCCCGCTGGAGAACCAGATCACCATTTCGCTGTCGCGGTACATGCGCGAGAGCGTGCCGACGATGGCGATGAACAGGCTCAGGCTCAGGATGGTCGGCATGTAGCCGAGCACCGTGTACGCCATCACGAGGAAGACCTCCTGCGGGTTCACGCTGCCCTTGGACGCCAGCCCGAGCGTACGGATGAGCATCATGGTCATCACGATGGTGACCAGGACGACGAGGGTCGCTCCGAAGCTGCGCGACAGCTCCTTGCGTAGGGAAGAATGGAATAACATCGTTCGAGGAAAAAAAGGATTATGGACTTTCAACTCAAGACCCTCACCGTCGCCCAGGCCGCCGCCGAGAAATCCGACCTCCTCATCGTGCTCGTCGGCAGCGCTCTCCCCACAGCCAAAGACCCCGTTTCCGTGCTCGCCGCCAGCGCCCGCAAGGCCGGCGACCTGCCCGACAAGGCCGGCAAGCTGCTCGCGCTGTACCGCCCCGAGACCGTGGTGCCCTCGCGCGTGCTGCTGGCCGCCATCGGCGACGGCAAGGCCGCCTCGGTGCGCAGCGCCGTGAGTGCGGCGGTTGCCGCCGCCAAGGCCAACGGCCCCAAGCGCGTCGTGATCGTCTTCGCGCAGCCGGCCGACGCCGCCGCGGTGGCCGCCGCCGTCACGGCCGCGGCCGATGCCAGCTATGTCTACACCACGACCAAGTCGAAGGCCGAGCCGCGCAGCATTCGCCACCTGACGCTGGGCGTGGCCGAGGCCGCCAGCCCCGCCGTCACCAAGGCCTTCGACGACGCCCGCGCCACGGTCGCCGGCATCGAGCTGGCCAAGGAGTGGGGCAACCGTCCCGCCAACCATGCCACGCCCACGCTGCTGGCCGAAGCCGCCAAGGGGCTGGCGAAGCTGCCGCGCATCAAGTGCGAAGTGCTGGGCCCGAAGGAAGTCGAGAAGCTCGGCATGGGCGCGTTCGCCGCCGTGGCCCAGGGCTCGGCCGAACCGCTGCGCTTCATCGTGCTGCGCTACCAGGGCGGTGCCAAGGACGAGGCCCCCGTGGTGCTCGTCGGCAAGGGCATCACCTTCGACACCGGCGGCGTCTCGCTCAAGCCCGCGGCCGAGATGGACGAGATGAAGTTCGACATGTGCGGCGCCGCCAGCGTGCTCGGCACCTTCCGCGCGCTCGGCGCGATCCAGCCGGCGATCAACGTGGTCGGCCTGATTCCTTCGTGCGAGAACATGAACGACGGCAAGGCCGTCAAGCCCGGCGACGTGGTCACCAGCATGAGCGGGCAGACCATCGAGATCCTGAACACCGACGCTGAAGGCCGTCTCATCCTGTGCGACGCGCTCACGTACGCCAAGCGCTTCGACCCGGCTGCCGTGATCGACATCGCGACGCTCACAGGCGCCTGCGTGGTGGCTTTGGGCGGCGTGCGCAGCGGCCTGTTCGCGAGCGACGAGTCACTGGCCTCCGCGCTCGAATCGGCCGGCGAGGCCTCGCAAGACCGCTGCTGGCGCCTGCCGCTGGACGACGACTACGCCGAAGGCCTCAAGAGCAACTTCGCCGACGTGGCCAACATCGCCGGGCGTGCCGGCGGCGCGATCACCGCGGCCAAGTTTTTGCAGCGCTTCACGGCCGACTACGCCTGGGCGCACCTGGACATCGCAGGCACGGCCTGGAAGAGCGGGGCGGCCAAGGGCTCGACCGGCCGGCCCGTCGGCCTGCTGGTCTCGTACCTGACGAACCGTGCGGGCAACAGCAACGCCGCTGCCGCCGTGCCGAAGGCCGGGAAGGCCGCCAAGCCTGCAAAGAAGGCCGCGTCGCCCAAGACCCCGGCCAAGCCGGCCCGAAAGGCCCGGTCCGCGCAGTGACCGACATCGGCTTTCACTACAACGCGCCCGACAAGCTCACCTACGCTTGCCGGCTGGTTCGCAAGGCCGTGAACACACGCGGCCTGCGCGTGGTGGTGGTGGGCGATGCGCGCGCGCTCGACACGGTCGACGCTGCGCTCTGGCAGCTGTCGCCGGTCGACTTCGTCGCGCACTGCCGCGCCGATGCGCCGGCCCATGTGGTGGCGCGTTCGCCCGTCATCCTGTGCGCCGAAGGCGGGGACGCGGCCTCGCTGCCGCACCGCGAGATGCTGGTCAACCTGGGGCTCGAGGTGCCGGCCGGCTTCGAGCGCTTCGAACGCATGATCGACATCGTGAGCGACGAGGCCAACGACCGGCAGGTCGGCCGCACCCGCTGGCGCCACTACGCCGACCGGGGCTACACGATCCAGCCGCACGATTTCGCAAGGAGCGCTTCCTGATGGCCAGCACGCTGCGCACGCCGCCCCGGTTCGTCCCGACGCTGACGACCGTGCTCGAGATTCCGGCCGAGCCCGTGCCGGTCGCCGAGACGGTGCGACCCACGGGTGCGCCGGTGTCGCAGCCCCCGCCGCCGGACCCCGCGAGCGCCGTGGCGTTGCCGCCGTCGGTGTCGCTCACGCCGGCCGAAATCGTCAGCCTCGAAGAGCAATTGCTGCACCGCGTGCTGCAGCGCGTCGACCTGTCGCTGGAAGAGCGATTGAGCGACGCCGTGTCAGCTGCCGTTCAGCATCAGCTCGACGAAATGGTGCCGCGTCTGCGCGGCGAAATCGAGGCCGTGTTGCGCGCGCTCGTCATCGAATCCATGGCCGCTGAACTCTGTGAAAACACAGGGGAAAACACAGGGTCTACGCCAACTTCCGGCGCATAAATCCTCGGCTAAACTGCGCCGCAGGTCGGAATGGCGTGAGGGTGCCGCTGGTCTGCGGCGCGAAACTTGCGAGGTCTGAACGCCCGGATCGAACGACCGGTTTTTATATCTTTTCATCCAAGTTCTGGAGGTTCTCATGCAATTGAAATGGACTGCGGTCGCACTGGCTGCACTCACGCTCGTGGCTTGCGGCAAGAAGGAAGAAGCTGCTGCTCCGGCGGCACCGGCACCCACGGCTGCGGCTCCGGCCCCTGCTGCGCCTCCGGCTGATGCCCTAGTCGTCAAGATCGGCCACGTCGGCCCGACCAGCGGTCCCATTGCCCACCTCGGCAAGGACAACGAGCTCGGTGCCAAGATGGCCATCGAAGACCTGAATGCAAAGGGCTTCAAGATCGGCGACAAGGTTGCCAAGTTCGTGCTGGTTCCCGAAGACGACGCTGGCGATCCGAAGCAAGGCACGGCCGTCGCCCAGAAGCTGGTCGATGAAAAGGTCAACGGCATCGTCGGTCACCTGAACTCGGGCACCACGATCCCCGCTTCCAAGCTGTACAGCGACGCCGGCATTCCGCAGGTCTCGCCGTCGGCCACCAACCCCAAGTACACCCGCCAGGGCTTCAAGACCACGTTCCGCGTGGTGGCTGACGACACGCAGCTGGGCGGCACGCTCGGCAAGTACGCCGTCGAAACGCTCAAGGGCAAGAACATCGCCGTGATCGACGACCGCACGGCCTACGGCCAGGGCGTTGCCGAAGAGTTCGAGAAGGCAGCCAAGGCGGCAGGCGCGACCATCGTGGGCCACGAGTTCACGACCGACAAGTCGACCGACTTCAACGCCATCCTGACCAAGCTGAAGGCTGCCAAGCCCGACGTGCTGTTCTTCGGCGGCATGGACGCCGTGGGCGGCCCGATGCTCAAGCAGGTCAAGCAGCTCGGCCTGAACGTCAAGTTCATGGGCGGCGACGGCCTGTGCACCGGCGAACTGCCGAAGCTGGCAGGCGACGCCATCGGTGAAGACATGGTGGTCTGCGCCGAAGCCGGCGGTGTCGACGGCGACTTCAAGCAGCCGCTGGAAGACTTCAAGGCCAAGTTCAAGACCAAGAACGGCGTCGAAGTGCAGATCTACGCACCGTACGTGTACGACGCGGTCAACGTGCTGGCCGAAGCCATGGCCAAGGCCGGCTCGTCCGACCCGGAAAAGTACCTGGCTGAAGTCGGCAAGGTGCAATACAAGGGCGTGACCGGCCCGATCGCCTTCGACGAAAAGGGCGACATCAAGAACGGCGCCCTGACGCTCTTCACCTACAAGGGTGGCGTGCGCACGCAGATCGCCGTGGTGCGCTGATCGCATTGCAGCCAACGACCCTTCACCGGGTCGTTCCATGACAAAAGGGCCTTCGGGCCCTTTTTTCATTCAGGGGTGCGCAGCCGTTGCGCGGGCCTGCCTTCAGAGCGCGGCCATGCCCGAGGGGCGGTCGGCGTTGCAGTACTCGATGAAGGCGTCCAGGTCGCGCGACTTGTCGAACACCGCGTCGGCGCCCAGGGCCTGGCAGCGCGTGCGGATGTCGGGGGTGACGTAGTTGCTCAGCACCACGACGCGCTGGTGCGGGCCACGTTCGCGGCAGCCCGACAGCACGCCTAGGCCGGAGCCTTCCTTGAGGAACAGGTCGACGATGAGCAGTTGCCAGGCATCGGGGTGGGCGGCGAGCCAGGCGAGGGCGCCCGATTCGGTTTCGGCATAGCCGACGACATGGCCGTTGACGAGGTCCTCGAGGGCCGGGACCAGGTTGTCCCTGATGGTCTTGTTGTCCTCGACGAGGAACGTGATGAGGGCCATGCCGCGGTTTTGATGTGTGAACCAATAGCGTAGCGTGGCGCAAGCGGTCTCCGCGTAGGAGAAGGGAGAACGACGCACGCAAACCGTGCGGAAACAACGGCGATCAGCGCTTGTCCGACGTCGCCTGCGTGCGGATGCGCGCCTTGAGCTGCTCGGCCAGCGCCTGGCTCTCGTCGCGCTCGGCGGTCACTTCGAGGCGCTTCTCGATTTCCTCGCTCAGCGCCGCATTCACTTCGGCCAGCTTCTCGGCCGACTGGGCGAGTTTTTCCTCGAGCTGGCTGGTGTGCTCGATGGCCTGCGCTACCTCGCCGACCTGGACCTCGTCCGGCAGTTCCTGTTCCAGCACGGTGCTCACGACGGCGAGGTTGTCCGAGGCGCGCTGCACATCGGCGGCCACCTGTTCGCTCTTTTTCAGGGTCTTGTCCAGCGAGGTGGTGCCGCGCGTCAAGGTGGGGGAAGGTCCGGCCATCGAGGCTCCTTTGCGGCAGGCGAAGTGGGGTGGAATGTCGATCGATTCGATTCCGCGCATCGTACCGCCAGACGCGGCCTTGCTCAGGACTGGCAACAGTTGCTGCGTGGCAACAGGGGTCAGCCGAAGTCCTACGGAATCGGCCGCGAGTTTCGGACTGGGCCGATGGGGGATTTTTGCCGCCCCCGGGAAGATGCAGAACATCCTCTTCTCCCTCCAAGGCTCGCCATGATCAGACACGCACTCGTGATCGACCAGGTCGAACGCACCGGCCTCGCGCTGGCCACCTTCATGCGCCACGCCGGCATTCCCCGCGTGGACGTCACGCGCAGCGGCCATGGCTTTGTCGAGGCAGTACAGCACCGGCGCCACGACCTGCTGGTGGTGGACATCGACACGCCCGAAGTCACGGGCCTGCAGATGATCGATGCCGTGGTCGAGGCCGGCAGCCCCGCCGCGCTGGTGCTCATGAGCGCCCAGCCGCCGCGCATCCTGCAGGCCGCAGAAGACTATGCCCGGGCCCGTGGCGCGCGTGTGCTCTCGGCCATCGCCAAGCCGCACACCATGGTCACGATGGCGTCGGCGGCGCAGGCCATGGCGCGCGAACGGCGCCACCGGGCCGGGCTGCGGCGCGGAAGCGCCCCACCTGCGAACGACACACCGGCGTTCACGGCTGCGGTCCTGCGCGAGGCGCTGGCCACGCGCCAGATCACCGCCCACTTCCAGCCCCGGCATTGCGCGCGCACCGGCGTGTTGCACGGCGCCGAACTGCAGCCGGGCTGGTACCGGCCCGACGACACCTGGCTGCCCGCGGCCGACTTCCTGCCTGCCATCGCGCAGGTCGGCCTGCACGAGGCGCTGGTGCAGCGCATGCTCGAGTGCGCCT
This sequence comes from Variovorax sp. GW531-E2, assembly GCF_059423125.1. NCBI lineage: Bacteria > Pseudomonadati > Pseudomonadota > Betaproteobacteria > Burkholderiales > Comamonadaceae > Variovorax > Variovorax sp. GW531-E2. The sequence continues at coordinate 38,944 of NZ_JBWKXQ010000061.1, forward strand.
TCGAACTGCTCGGCTACATGCACAAGGACCACGGCCTGCGCCTGGGCGTGCGCGTGCCGGCGTCGGTGGCCGCCTCGGTGTCCTGGGCGCAGGGCGTGGCCGAGCAGGCCGAACGCGCCGGCATCGCCGCCGACCAGCTCGTGCTGGAGATCGCCGAAGACGGCGGCGCGCGCTGCAACGAGGTGCTGGCCGGTGCGGTCGCGCACCTGCGGCTGCGCGGGTTCCACTGCGCCATCGACCGCTTCGGCCAGGGCGACTCGACCCTGAGCCGCTGGTTCAAGGTGCCGTTCAGCGAGCTCCAGATCGACGCGCGCCAGCTGGCACAGGCGCGCGAGAACCCGCATGCCCGCCACATCCTGGCGAGCGTGATCGCGATGGCGCGCGAACAGCATGCGACGCTGCTCGTGAAGGGCGTCGACGGCGAGCGTGACCTCGCGTTGGCCCGCAGTCTCGGGTGCCACTTCACGCAGGGCGCGCAGCACGCCGCGCCGATGGCCGAGCCGGCCTTCGTGCAGTACGCGGCGCTGCTGCGGTATGCGGCAGGGCGCCCGCAGGCGCCGCGGAACGCCGATTGACGATCGGGCGACGCGCGCTCAGGCGGCGCGCCGTGCCAGCACCGCTTCGGCGGCTGCCTGCAGTTCCATCCAATCGGGGGCGATCACCGCCATCGCCTCTTGCTTCACCAGGACGCCGAGCCGGCCGCACATCGCGGCGATGGCCGGCTCGCCGATCATGGCGAAGGCACCGCGCACCGCATGCAACTGGTCGCCGATCGCGCGCCGGTCGCCGGTCGCCAGGGCCTCGCGGACCTGCTGCGCGGAAGACGCCAGCGACGAGACCATCGCGTCGTGCAGGCGCGCGTCGAGTGGCGCTTGCGCGGGCGCGATCGGGGCGCTGGCCACCCGTGGTGGCGCAGCAGCGCCCAGCGTCTTGAGGATCGCCTGCTCCAGCGCCGGCAACAGCACCGGCTTGAGCAGCACCCCCGCGAAACCCGCCAGCGAGCATTGCTGGTAGCCCTCCTGCTCCAGGTGCGCCGTGATGGCGACGAGCGGGATCGACGGGCTGCGCTCGCGCAGCCGGCGGGCCAGCGTGTAGCCGTCCATGCCGGGCATGTTCAGGTCGGTCAGCACGAGGTCGTAGCGCTGCGCGGCGAACAGGGCCAGCGCGGCGTTGCCGTCGGGTGCCACGTCGGCGGCGACGCCAAGCGCGTCGAGCTGGTCGCTGATGAGGGCACGGTTGGCCGGATGGTCGTCCACGACCAGCAGGCGCACGGGACGCAAGGGCAGAGCCGCGTGGGCAGCGTTGGTGCCCGACGGCGCGACGACCTCGGGCGCCAGCGCCACCAGCGGCAAGGTCACCGTGAAGCACGAGCCCGCGCCCGACTGGCTGCTCACGGCGATCGTGCCGCCCATCTTGCGCGCCAGCCGCTGGCAGATCGACAGCCCCAGCCCCGAGCCGCCGAACTCGCGCGCGGTCGAGGGCGAGGCCTGCATGTAGATGTCGAACAGCCGGGGAATCTGCTCGGGCGGCACGCCCATGCCGGTGTCGGTCACGCGGATCGCGACCGGCGAGGCCTGCCCCGGCGACAGCGGCCCGACCTCCAGCGTCACCGTGCCCGAGGCCGTGAACTTGATCGCGTTGCTCAGCAGGTTCACGACGATCTGGCGGATGCGCGTCGGATCGCCTTCGTAGCCGGCGGCCAGGCCCGGGTGCACCACGCAGTCCAGCCGCAGCCCCTTGGCATGCGCCGAGGGCTCGAACATCTCCACGCAGGTGCGCACGAGGTCGGGCAGCGCCATGCGCGTGGCCTCGAGCTTGAGGTGGCCCGACTCCATCTTCGACAGGTCGAGGATGTTGTTGACGATCTCGAGCAGGGTGCGCGAGGCCTGGCGCACCGACTGCAGGCGCCGGGCCTGCACCTCGGGCGGCGCGCCCTGGCCGAGCAGCTCGAGGTTGCCCAGCACCGCGTTCAGCGGCGTGCGGATCTCGTGGCTCATGGTCGCGATGAACACCGACTTGGCGCGGTTGGCCGCCTCGGCTGCCTCGCGGGCTTCTTCGCGCTTCTTGTCGAGTTCGTTGCGCTCGGTGGTGTCGGAGAAGCTGCACAGCAGGGCGTCTGCGCCCTGGTAGCGCGTGCGCGTGCATTGCAGCAGCAGCTCGCAGGCCTGGCCGTTCTTCAGGGCCAGCGGCATGCTGGCGTCATGCAGCGTGCCGCCCTGGGCGCATTCGCGGTAGAGCGCGGCCATCTGGCGGTGCAGCGGCTCGGGCGGTGCGGTGGCCGCCGCGTAGTGTTCCATCAGGGTGTTCTGCAGCAGCACGCGCTCGTCGTCGAGCGCGATGAGGCAGACGCCGAACGACGAGGTGGCGATGATCGCGCGGTTGAGCTGCTCGCTCTCGAACACCCGCTTCGAGCGACGGTAGGCGGGCTCCAGCAGCTTGCGCCTGAAGAGCAGCAGCAGGCCCCAGAGCGTGCCCAGCACCACCAGCGTGGCGCCGCCGTAGCGCAGCAGCTGCGGCTTCAGCGTGGCGAAGACCGTGCGCCACGAGTAGGCGTACACCAGCGACCAGCCGGTGCCGGCCAGCGGCGTCGAGAGGCTGAACACGCCCGCGCGGTAGGTTTCGCGCGGCAGCGCGGGGCTGGCCTCGCGCAGGCTGTGGGCCAGCGCGGTGGCCATCAGCGCGCCGCCGTCGATGGCGTCGCCCGTGCGGTCGGCCGAGAGCAGCACCCGGCCCTGCGTGTCGACCAGCAGGGCGGCCGTGTCTTGCGGCGTGTGGCGCAGGCGGCCGTGCAGCACGCCCGAGGGCAGGTTGCTCACGAACACCATGAAAGGAAGACCCTGGGCGTCGAACCCGGGCTGCACCAGCTTGAAGGGCGAGGCCCCCGGTGCCAGCAGGTCAGGCGCCGGCGGCTGCCAGGCCACGCGCCGCTGCGTGCGCCACTGCGCGGCGAGGGCCGGGTTGCCGGCGAGATCGCCGATGTCGTAGCTCAGGCGCGCGATGAGCGCGGCGGTGTCCGGCAGGCCGGTGCGAGCCAGCGCGCCCTGCAGGCCGCCTTCGGGCGCGGGCATCAGCGTGAGCAGGCGGTGGTCGGGGGTGTAGGCGTAGGCGCCCAGCGGCGAATTGCGCAGCTGCGCGACGGCGGTGACGCTGTAGGCCTGCATTTCGAGCATGCCCAGATAGGGCGCGAACTCGTGCAGGTCGGGGGTGCTCGTGGGGTCGACGGCGGCGATGGCGGGTGTCAGCTGCGCCCCGGCCTGCAGGACCACATGCCCCCCGTCGCGCACGAAGGCCTCCAGCGTGCCCGCGGCCGGCGGCGTCTGGCTGTTCCAGAGCAGCTCGGCATTCACCACGCCGCGGCGCATCGCTGCCTGCTTTTCCTCGATGTCGAGCTGCATCTGCGCGCTGTGCGCGGCCAGCGTGGTGCGCAGGTTCGCAAGCGCATTGGCGGCGGCGTTGTACAGCACGAGGCCCGCGGCCAGCACGATGAGTAGCGACAGCAGCGCGCCGCCGCCATAGAGCAGGGCGTGCTGGTAGCGGCGCAGCAGGTCCAGCTCCTGCGCCTGCCGGGCAGGCGTCGGGGCAGGGGGGGCGCTG
>NZ_JBWKXQ010000062.1:0-42377 GCF_059423125.1 Variovorax sp. GW531-E2
GCACCGGCCCCCGCGCCGGCCCCCGCGCCGGCCGCGGCCGTGCCCGCCAGCGCCAAGGAGTCCAGCTCCATCCGCGTCGATGTCGAGAAGGTCGACCAGCTCATCAACCTCGTGGGCGAGCTCGTCATCACGCAGTCGATGCTCACGCAGGCCGCCACCGTGCTCGACCCCGTGGCCTACGAGCGCTTCCTGAGCGGCCTGGGCCACCTGGAGCGCAATGCGCGCGACCTGCAGGAATCGGTGATGTCGATCCGCATGATGCCGATGGACTACGTGTTCAGCCGCTTCCCGCGCGTGATCCGCGACGTGAGCGCCAAGCTCGGCAAGCAGGTGCGCCTGGACACCTACGGCAAGGAGACCGAGCTCGACAAGGGCCTCATCGAACGCATCGTCGATCCGCTCACGCACCTCGTGCGCAACAGCCTGGACCACGGCATCGAGGCCCCCGAGGTGCGCCTGGCCAAGGGCAAGGATGCCACCGGCCAGCTGCTGCTGTCGGCGCAGCACCACGGCGGCAACATCGTGATCGAGGTGAGCGACGACGGCGCGGGCCTGAACCGCGAGCGCATCCTCGACAAGGCGCGCCAGCAGGGCCTGCCGGTGAGCGATGCCATGCCCGACGAAGAGGTGTGGCAGCTGATCTTCGCGCCCGGCTTCTCCACGGCCGAGCAGGTCACCGACATCTCGGGGCGCGGCGTGGGCATGGACGTGGTCAAGCGCAACATCCAGGAGATGGGCGGCCACGTCGAGATTCATTCGCGCGGCGGCCAAGGCACGTCCACGCGCATCGTGCTGCCGCTCACGCTGGCCATCCTCAACGGCATGTCGGTGCGCGTGGGCAGCGAGGCCTACATCCTGCCGCTGAGCTACGTGATCGAGTCGCTGCAGCCGCTGCCAGAGCACCTGCACTCCATCACCGCCGACGGCCACGTGATCCGCGTGCGCGGCGAGTACCTGCCGCTCATCGAGTTGCACCGCGTGTTCGACGTGGCCGGCGCGCAGACGCAGCCCACGCAAGGCATCCTGGTGATCGTGCAGGCCGACGACAGCCGCTTCGCGCTGCTGGTCGACGAGCTGCTCGGCCAGCACCAGGTGGTGGTGAAGAACCTGGAGACCAACTACCGCAAGGTGCCGGGCATCTCGGCCGCCACCATCGTGGGCGACGGCAGCGTGGCCTTCATCGTCGACGTGGGCGCGATGCCGCGCATCCAGCGCGCGCAGGCCGCCAGCGCGGCGGCCCTGGCGGGTGCCGCGCGCCGCACCGACGCGTTCGCTTCCTGATCCCGACGCGAGGGACGGCCGCATGAGGTTCGATTTCTTCCGGCGCCCCGGCGTCGACGGCAACGGCGCGCAAGCCGATGCAACGCCCGCCATCACGCCCGCCGTGGGCGCCGACGGCCACGTGGCCTATGCCATGCTGCTCGACGGCAAGCGCCGCGTGGTCGGCTACCGCATGGCCTGGCGCGCGGCCGGGCAGGGCACCGACGCGGGCGCCGCAGCCGGTGTCAAGGCGCTCATGGACACGCTGGGCCTGCACCTGAACCCCGGCGGCCACGGCTGGCTGCTGGGCGGGCAGATGGTGTTCGTCGACGTCACGGTCGATGCGCTGTTCCAGAGCGAGCTGCAGTCGCTGCCGCCGCGCAACGTCGTGCTGTGCATGAAGGCCGACGAGCTGATGGACGCCGACATGCGCTCCATCCTGCTGTTCCTGCGCGAGCAGGGCTTCGGCTTCATGCTGTGCGGCGGCGTCGCGCTGCCGGACGACGACGAGCTGCGCGCCATCGTCACGCACCGCGAGGTGCTGCCTTCCCTGCTGGCGGACATGTCGCCCGCCGGCCCGGCGCCCATCGCCGCGCGCGTGGCGAGCTGGGCCGAGTTCGAGGCCTGCGCCGCACGCGGCGTGCAAGTGTTCGTCGACGGCGCCGTGCGCCTGCCGCCGGCGCGCGACAGCGCCGATGCGCTGCAGCCCGAGTCGCAGCTCATCGTGCACCTGATGCAGATGATCCTGCGCAACGAGGACGTGCGCGCCATCGAGGGCGCGCTCAAGCACGACGCCGCGCTCACCTACCGGCTGCTGCGCTACATCAACTCGCCCTCGGTCGGCCTGGCGGTGGAGATCCACTCGCTGCGCCATGCGGTCGCCATGCTGGGCTACTCGCCGCTGTACCGCTGGCTGTCGCTGCTGCTGGCCACCAGCAACAAGGTCAGCTCGCCCTTCATGATGAAGAAGGCCATCCTGCGCGGGCGTTTCGTCGAGCTGATGGGGCAGGGCATGCTGCCGCCCGGCGAGGCCGACAACCTGTTCGTCGCGGGCATGTTCTCGCTGCTCGACCAGCTGCTGGGCGTGCCGATGGAAGGCGTGCTGCGCAAGGTGCAGCTCACCGAAGCGGTGCAGCAGGCGATTCTGTCGCGCAGCGGCGTCTACGGCCCCTTCGTGGCCCTGGCCGAAAGCTGCGAGACCGACGACGGCCGCGCCGCGCGCCTGTCGGAGGCGCTCTTCTTGAGCGCCGCGCAGGTCAACGCCGCGCAGCTGTCGGCGCTGGTGTGGGCGCTCGACGCCGGCCCGGCCGTGACCGCTCCGCCCGCCTGACCCCCGGAAATGCAAGGCTTTTGCGCGTCTGATCGGCCGATTGGAAACGGCGGTTTCCGTGACCATTGAAAGTCACGCTTCCAGGCTGGCTGTGACGACCGAGTTCCACTTTACCGACCACGACTTCTCCAGAATCCGGACCCTCATCCATCGCCGCGCCGGCATCGCCCTGGGCGAGCAGAAGCGGCAGATGGTGTACAGCCGGCTGTCGCGGCGCCTGCGCGAGCTGCAGCTGCCGGCGTTCGCGCCGTACCTGGACCAGCTCGAGGCGCGCCACGACGGCGACGAGTGGCAGCTGTTCATCAACGCGCTCACCACCAACCTCACCTCGTTCTTCCGCGAGGCGCACCACTTTCCCACGCTGGCCGACCATGTGCGCAAGCGGCCGGGCCCGGTCACCGTGTGGTGCGCCGCCGCTTCGACGGGTGAGGAGCCGTACTCGATCGCCATCACGCTGATGGAAGCGCTGGGCGAGCGCGCCGGCTCGGCCCGCGTCATCGCCAGCGACATCGACACCGCGGTGCTGGCCAAGGCCGCCACCGGCGTCTTCACCACCGAGCAGGTGCGGCGCCTGTCGCCCGAGCGGTTGCGGCGCTTCTTCAACAAGGGCACCGGCACCAATGCCGGCAAGGTGCGCGTGCGGCCCGAGGTGGCCACGCTGGTGAAGTTCTCGCGCGTGAACCTGCTGGACAGCGCCTGGTCGGTGAAGGAGCCGGTGGACGCGATCTTCTGCCGCAACGTGATGATCTATTTCGACAAGCCGACGCAGAAGAAGGTGCTCGACCGCTTCGCGCCGCTGCTCAAGCCGGGCGGCCTGCTGTTCGCCGGGCACTCCGAGAACGCCTCGCTCGTCAACCCGGCCTTCCGCCCGCTGGGGCAGACGGTGTACGAGCTGTCGCGCACGCCGGGCCTCGCATGAGCCTGGCGAGCCACCACTACTTCGACCGCGATGTCGGGCGCATGGCCGTCAAGCTGCTGCCCTCCGAGTACTACGTGACCACCGACCACACCGTGCTGAGCACCGTGCTCGGCTCCTGCGTGGCCGCCTGCCTGCACGACGCGCAGGCGGGCGTGGCCGGCATGAACCACTTCATGCTGCCCGACGACGGCGAGCCCGGTGGCGGCTCGATGCGCTACGGCGCCTACGCCATGGACGTGCTGGTGCGCGAGCTGGTGCGCGCGGGTGCGCGGCGCGAGCGGCTGCAGGCCAAGGTGTTCGGCGGCGGCGCCGTGCTGGCCGGCATGACCACGCTCAACATCGGCGACCGCAACGCCGACTTCGTGCTGCGCTACCTGGAGGCGGAGCGCATCGAAGTGGCGGCACAGGACCTGCGCGGACCGCACGCACGCCGCGTGTGCTTCCTGCCCGAGAGCGGCAAGGCCGTGGTGCGCCGCCTGCGCGCGCAGACCGAGGTGCTGCGGGTGCGCCGCGACGAAGGCGAGCTGCTGCGCCGGCTGTCGGTGCCCGCTGCGCCGCACGAGATCGACAGAACCAAAGGAAGCCGGTGAGCCTGCCAAGCAAGAAAAAGATCAAGGTGCTCTGCGTCGACGATTCGGCGCTGATCCGCAGCGTGATGAGCGAGATCATCAACAGCCAGAGCGACATGACCGTGGTCGGCACCGCGGCCGACCCGCTGGTGGCGCGCGACCTCATCAAGGTCACGAACCCCGACGTGCTCACGCTCGACGTGGAAATGCCGCGCATGGACGGCCTGGAGTTTCTCGAGAAGCTCATGCGCCTGCGGCCGATGCCGGTGGTCATGGTGTCCTCGCTCACCGAGCGCGGCTCGGAGATCGCGCTGCGCGCGCTGGAGCTGGGCGCCATCGACTTCGTGACCAAGCCGCGCCTGGGCGTGCGCGACGGCCTGCTCAACTACACCGAGCTCATCGCCGGCAAGATCCGGACGGCCGCCAGCGCGCGGCTGCTGCCTGCGCGCCCAGCGGCCACGGCGGCACGCCCCGCCCACGAAGCCGCGCCCGAGGCGCTGCTGCGCAGCCCGCTGCTGAGCACCGAGAAGCTGCTCATCATCGGCGCCTCCACCGGCGGCACCGAGGCCATCCGCGAGGTGCTGCAGCCGCTGCCGCCCGACGCGCCCGCGGTGCTCATCGCGCAGCACATGCCGGCCGGCTTCACGCGCTCCTTCGCGCAGCGGCTGGACGGCCTGTGCCGCATCCGCGTGAAGGAGGCGGAGCAGGGCGAGCGCGTGCTGCCGGGCCATGCCTACATCGCGCCGGGCGGCTTTCACCTGTCGCTGGCGCGCAGCGGCGCCAACTACGTGGCGCACCTGGACCAGGAGCCGCCCGTGAACCGCCACCGGCCGTCGATCGACGTGCTGTTCGATTCGGCCGCCAAGCACGCGGGCAAGAACGCCATCGGGATCATCCTCACCGGCATGGGCAAGGACGGCGCCGAGGGCCTCTTGCGCATGCGGCGCGCGGGCGCGCACACGCTGGCGCAGGACGAGGCCAGCTGCGTGGTCTTCGGCATGCCGCGCGAGGCGGTGGCGCTGGGCGCGGTGGACGAGGTGTCGCCGCTGAACGAGATCAGTCGCCGCGTGATGGCGCACCTTCGCACGTTCGGTGAACGTGCGAACCGGGTATGACGAGTTTGAACAACGACCTGTGGAGCTGGAAAAAATCGTGATCGACAAGAGCATCAAGATCCTGGTGGTGGATGACTTCCCGACCATGCGGCGCATCGTGCGCAACCTGTTGAAGGAGCTGGAGTTCCTCAACGTCGACGAGGCCGAGGACGGCGTGGCCGGCCTGGAGAAGCTGCGCGGCGGCAGCTTCGGCTTCGTGGTCTCCGACTGGAACATGCCCAACATGGACGGCCTGACCATGCTGCAGACCATCCGCGCCGACCCCGAGCTGAAGACGCTGCCGGTGCTGATGGTCACGGCCGAGGCCAAGAAGGAGAACATCGTCGCGGCCGCGCAGGCCGGCGCCAACGGCTACGTGGTGAAGCCCTTCACCGCGGCGACGCTGGAAGAGAAGATCACCAAGATCTTCGAGAAGCTGGCCAAGGCATGAGCCAGGACACCGCCGGCGCGGCAGACGCCACCAACAACACCACCGAAGAACTGCTGGGCCGCATCGGCCACCTCACGCGCCAGCTGCGCGAAGGCCTGCGCGAGCTGGGCCTGGACAAGCAGGTGGCCAAGGCCGCGCAGGCCATTCCCGATGCGCGCGACCGCCTCAACTACGTGGCGGCCACCACCGAGCGGGCGGCGCACCGCGCGCTCAACGCCATCGACGTCGCGCAGCCGCTGCAGGAAGCCCTGGCCACCGACGCCAAGGCCCTGACGCAGCGCTGGGACCAGTGGTTCGAGAACCCGATCGAACTCGACCAGGCGCGCGAGCTCGTGCTGGACACGCGCGGCTACCTGAACGACGTGCCCCAGCGCGCCAGCGCCATCAACACGCAGCTCATGGAGATCCTGATGGCGCAGGACTTCCAGGACCTCACCGGCCAGGTCATCAAGAAGATGATGGAAGTCGTCAACGACGTCGAGACGCAGCTGCTGCAGGTGCTGATCGACAACTCGCCGCCCGAGAAGCGCCACGAGGCCGTGCAGAGCCTGCAGAACGGACCGCAGGTGAAGCCCGGCAACCCCGACGCCGTGACCGACCAGGCGCAGGTCGACGACCTGCTCGAAAGCCTCGGCTTCTGAGCCGCTTGCAGCCTGCTTGATTGGCCGAATTGCAGGGCGATACCGGCCCTGATCGGCAGATTGTTCCGCACCACCGGATCCAATAATTTGGTTCTGGGCAAGGCGTACTTCGCCAGTGCTGGTTCGGAGCATGAATGGCTGAGGAAAGCGATCTCGAGAAAACGGAACCCGCCTCCGAGCGGCGCCTGGAGAAGGCGCGCGAGGAAGGCAACGTGGCCCGTTCGCGCGAGCTCACCACCTTCGTCATGCTCGCCACCGCGAGCGCAGGCCTGTGGCTGGCGGCCGAGTCGCTCGGCGCGAGCCTGAGCGGCGCGCTGCGCCGCGGCCTGCAGTTCGAACGCGCCAGCGCCTTCGACCCCGCGCACATGCTCTCGCAGAGCGGGCTCATGGTGCTGCATGCACTCATGGCCATCGGGCCGCTGTTCGCCATGATGGTCGTGGCCGCCGTGGCGGCGCCGCTGATGCTCGGCGGCTGGATGTTCTCCGGCAAGGCCGTTGCACCCAACTTCGGCAAGCTCAATCCCCTGGCCGGCATCGGCCGCATGGTCTCGGCGCAGGCGCTGGCCGAACTCGTGAAGGCGCTGGCCAAGTCGGCGCTGATCGGCGGTGTGGCGTGGTGGGTCATCGTGGACGACATCGAGGCCGTGATGGCGCTCATGTCGCAGCCCGCGCACGAGGCGCTGCCGCATGCGTTGGTGCTGGTGGCCAAGCACTGCGCGCTCATCGCCGCCACGCTCTTTCTCGTCGCGCTCGTCGACGTGCCGTTCCAGCTGTGGAACTACTACCGCAAGCTGCGCATGTCGCGCGAGGACGTGCGCCAGGAGCACAAGGAAAGCGAAGGCGATCCGCACATCAAGGCGCAGATCCGCCGGCAACAGCAGCAGATGGCACGCCGCCGCATGATGGCCGAGGTGCCCAAGGCCGACATCGTGCTCACCAACCCGACGCACTTCGCCGTCGCGCTGCAGTACCTGGACAGCGACATGCGCGCGCCGCGCGTGGTGGCCAAGGGCACCGAGCTGGTGGCCGCGCGCATCCGCGAGATGGCGAAGGAACACAAGGTCGCGATCCTCGAGGCGCCGCCGCTCACGCGCGCGCTCTACCGCCACACGAAGCTGGGCGAGGAGATTCCGGCCGGCCTGTACACCGCCGTGGCCGAGGTGCTGGCCTGGGTGTACCAGCTCAAGCGCTGGAACAGCGAGGGCGGCGAGGCGCCGCGCACGCCGACCGACCTGCCCGTGCCGGCCGACCTGCAGTACTCGCCGGCGGTCGCATGAACGGACTGAACGACCTGATGCGCCTGCCGGCGCGGATCTTCTCCGGCTCGCAGTTCAAGGGCCTGGCGGGCCCGATCCTCATCATCCTCATCCTGAGCATGATGGTGCTGCCGCTGCCGCCCTTCCTGCTCGACCTGCTGTTCACCTTCAACATCGCGCTGTCGGTGATGGTGCTGCTGGTGAGCATGTACACCATGAAGGCGCTCGATTTCGCGGCCTTCCCGGCGGTGCTGCTGTTCTCGACGCTGCTGCGCCTGTCGCTCAACGTGGCCTCCACGCGCGTGGTGCTCATGCACGGCCACACCGGGCCCGACGCGGCCGGCAAGGTGATCGAGGCCTTCGGCCACTTCCTGGTGGGCGGCAACTTCGCGGTGGGCGTGATGGTGTTCATCATCCTCGTGCTCATCAACTTCATGGTGATCACCAAGGGCGCGGGCCGTATCGCCGAGGTGGGGGCGCGCTTCATGCTCGACGCCATGCCGGGCAAGCAGATGGCGATCGACGCCGACCTCAACGCCGGCCTGATCGGCGAAGAGATCGCCCGCAAGCGCCGGGCCGAGGTGGCGCAGGAGGCCGACTTCTACGGCTCGATGGACGGCGCCAGCAAGTTCGTGCGCGGCGACGCGATCGCGGGCCTGCTCATCATGGTGATCAACATCATCGGCGGGCTCGTGGTCGGCATGCTGCAGCACGGGCTCGACTTCTCGACCGCCGGCAAGACCTACACGCTGCTGGCCATCGGTGATGGCCTGGTGGCGCAGATTCCGGCGCTGGTGATCTCGACTGCGGCCGGCGTGATCGTGTCGCGCGTGACCACCGACGAGGACGTGGGCAGCCAGCTCACGGGCCAGCTCTTTTCCAACCCGCAGGTGCTGTTCCTCACGGCCGGCATCGTCGGCCTGCTGGGCATGATCCCCGGCATGCCGAACCTGGCCTTCCTGCTGATCGCGGGCGGCCTGGTGTGGCTCGGGCGGCGGCTGGTGCAGCGCAAGCCGCAGGAGGCGGCGAAGCAGGCCGCCGCTGCCGCCGCCACGCAAGGGGCGGGCGTGCCGGCCTCGGCCGAGCAGGCCGAAGCCACCTGGGACGACGTGGCCATGGTCGATCCGCTGGGCATGCAGGTCGGCTACCGGCTGATCCCGCTGGTGGACCAGTCGCAGCAGGGCGAGCTGCTGGGCCGCATCAAGAGCATCCGCAAGAAGATCGCGCAGGAGCTGGGCTTCCTGGTGCCGGTGGTCCACATCCGCGACAACCTGGAGATCAAGCCCAACGCCTACGTCATCAGCCTGAAGGACGTGGAGATCGGCCGCGGCGAGGCCTTCCCCAACCAGTGGATGGCGATCAACCCCGGCCAGGTGACGGGCACGCTGACGGGCACGCCCACGCGCGACCCGGCCTTCGGCCTGGAGGCCACCTGGATCGACGCCAGCCTGCGCCAGCAGGCGCAGGTGTACGGCTACACCGTGGTCGATGCCTGCACCGTGATGGCCACGCACCTGAACCACCTGATCCATACCCACGCGGCCGAGCTGCTGGGCCGCCAGGAAGTGCAGCAGCTGCTCGACCAGATCGCCAAGACCGCGCCCAAGCTCACCGAAGACCTGGTGCCCAAGGTGCTGTCGCTGAGCACGCTGCACAAGGTGCTGCAGAACCTGCTCGACGAAGAGGTGCCGATCCGCGACATGCGCACCATCCTGGACGTGATGGCCGAGCACGCCCCCACGGTGAAAGACCCGACCGAGCTCACCACGCTCACGCGCCTGGCGCTGGGCCGCGCCATCACGCAGCAGCTGTTCCCGGGCGACGAGGAGATGCAGGTGATCGGCCTGGACGGCTCGCTCGACAGCGTGCTGCAGCAGGCCCTGAACAACAGCAGCGGCATCGAGCCGGGCATTGCCGACAACCTGCTCAAGCAGGCGCAGGCCGCCATGGTGCGCCAGGAGCAGATGGGGCTGGCGCCGGTGCTGGTCGTGCAGCACGCGCTGCGCGTGCTGCTGTCGCGCTTTTTGCGGCGCAGCCTGCCGCAGCTGAAGGTGCTCTCGCACGCCGAGATCCCTGACGCCCGGACCATCAAGATCACCGCCGCCATTGGAGGACGAGCCGTTTGAATCCACAGACCGACGTGCGCACCACCGCACGCAAATTCGTCGCCGCCACCGGCCGCGAGGCCCTGCGCCTGGTGCGCGAATCGCTCGGCGCCGAGGCCATCGTGCTCACGCACCGCGCCACCGCGCAGGGCGTCGAGATCGTCGCCATGGCCGAGGGCGATGTGCAGCAGACGGTGCAGGCCGCAGTGCCCGCAGCCGCACCTGCCACGGCCGCTTCCGCCGACCCCACCGTGCTCAGCGAACTCCATTCGATGCGCGGCATGATCGAGGAACAGCTCGCCAGCGTGGTCTGGAGCGACAGCCAGCGCCGCGACCCGGTGCGCGGTCGCCTGCTGCGCACGCTGCTGGGCGCGGGCTTCAGCGCGCGCCTGTCGAAGGCCATGCTCGAGAAGCTGCCCACGGGCCAGAGCTACGCCGACGGCATGGCCTTCGTGCGTTCCGAGCTCGTGCGCGCGGTGCCGGTGCATGAAGACGAAGACGCGCTGTTCGCGCAGGGCGGCGTCTATGCCTTGATGGGCCCGACCGGCGTCGGCAAGACCACCACCACCGCCAAGCTGGCGGCGCGCTGCGTGATGCGCTTCGGCGCCGACAAGCTCGCGCTCGTCACCACCGACAGCTACCGCATCGGCGCCTACGAGCAGCTGCGCATCTACGGCCAGATCCTCAACGTGCCGGTGCATGCCGTGAAGGACGCGGCCGACCTGCAGCTGGTGCTGCACGACCTGCGCGACCGCCACATGGTGCTCATCGACACCGTCGGCATGAGCCAGCGCGACCGCGCCGTGCCCGAGCAGATCGCCATGCTCGGCAGCAGCCAGCGCCCGGTGAAGCGGCTGCTGCTGCTCAACGCCACCAGCCACGGCGACACGCTCAACGAGGTGGTGCACGCCTACCGCCAGGGCCATGCGCTGGCGGGCTGCATCTTCACCAAGGTCGACGAGGCCACGCACCCGGGCGCGCTGATCGACACCGTGATCCGCCACCGCCTGCCGGTGCACTACATCTCGGGCGGCCAGAAGGTGCCCGAGAACCTGGTGCGCGCCGACCGCGTGCAGCTGGTGGACAGCGTGTTCCAGCCGCGCCAGCACAGCCCGCTCTTCGTGCCGGCCGAAGCCGACCTGCCCGACGAGGCCGCGCCTTCGCCGCAGGCACAGGGCGAGACCGATCGCCTGCGCCTGCGCTACCAGAGCCTGATCCGTGCGATGGCGCACGACGCGCAGGAACTGGCGACGACGGCCGGCGCGCTGGCCGGTGCGCACATCGGCTTCGATGGCGCGCGCACGCTGTGGGGGCAGGCCGGTGATGAGGCTGTCGATGCCAAGACTGTGCTGCACGAGCTGTCGGCGTTTGCGCGCGGCGAGGTGGCTGCGGGATGCGACACCCATGTGCTCGCGCTGGCCGGGCAGGTGGGCCTGCGTGCGACCGACAGCGGCGATGCCTACGTGTGCCATGGAAGCCTGCTGCTGTCCGATCGCAGCGGCCTGCCGCTGGCGGCACCGAACCAGTGGCTTTCGACCGCTGCGGCGCGCCAGGCGGCTGCACCGGGCCAGCGTCAGGTGCAGTGGCTGCAGCAACAGGATTTCGGCAAGCGGCTCGTGCACGTGCTGGGCAAGCCACCGGCGGTCGAACAGATGCTGTCGTGGCAGGCCGAGGGCTCGAAGTGGCTGGCGCGCGCGCCGGGCAGCACGGCCGTGACGGATGCGCACACCGGCGCCGCGACCACGCTCGCGCGCCTGGCCTTCGTTTTCGACGACACGACCGAACGGCCCGTGCGCTATCGCGGCAAGGCTGCGCTGCAATGCGAAGCGCAGGTCGAGGTGTTGCCACGTACCGCGCTCGACCGCGACACCCTGCCCACGCTGCGCTGCGTGGCCGTGCGTGTGGTCGACGCGCGCAGCCGCAAGCTGCTGTCGCACACCTGCGTGCTCACCAACCTCGGTGCCGAGGTCGACACATCGCAGCTCGCGCAATGGCAGGGCTGGGCCGCCGACGCCGAGCCGTGCTTCCGCCTGCTGCGCGACGGCGTGCAGCTCGTGGGCGGCATGGGCGAGCCCGGCGATCCGCACATGATGAAGCGCCTGCTCGTTGCCGGCCAGGTCACGACCACCGTGTGGCGCCTGCTGCAGGCCGAGGGCGAGTGGGCCGACCGCACGCGCCTGCTGCTGGGCCAGCTCACGGGCCGCGCCACGCGCGCCGGCCGCGCGCTGACGGGCGGCGCGTTGTACGCGGGCGTGGGCAAGCTGTTCCTGCTGCTCGATGCACTGGGCACCGAATCGGCAGCACCAGCTCAAGCGCCGCGCGCGCTGGAACGCCTGGGCTGAAGGCGATGAGCGCACGCGTCACGGACCAGGCCGACGGGCTGCGCCGGCTGCTCGGGCAGGCGCCGGTGCGCGTCGTCGCCGTCGCGGGCATGGGCCCCGGCGCGGGTGCGACCACGGCCGCGATGAGCTTGGCCGCGGCGCTGGCGCAGCAGGGCAAGGACGTTCTTCTGCTCGACGAGCACCATCCGACGATGCGCTCGGTGTGCGATGTATGGGCGCTCGGCCCACGCGGCACGCTGGCCGATGTGGCGAGTCGGCGGTTGCGCATCGATCAGGCCGCTGCGAGCGCGGTGTGCGGCGTGCAGGTGCTGCCCGCATCGCCCGGCGCGAGCATCGACCCGCGCACGCTGTGGCCGCGCGGCATCGTGCTCGTCGATGCGGCCTTCGACGACGAAGGCTGCCTGTCGCCGCTGGCGCAGGGCGCCGACGAACTGCTGCTCGTTTTGCAGCCGCACCCGGCGGCCATCACCTCGGCCTACGCGGGCATCAAGCGCCTGCACCGCGCGCATGCGCTGAAGCAGCTGCGCTTTATGCTCAACGGCGTGGCCGATGCGGGCACGGCGCAGCAGGTCATGCACAACCTCGCGCAAGCCGCCAGCCGCTACCTCGCGCTGTCGCTGCTGCCCGTGGGCTGGGTGCGCACCGACCCGTGGCTGGCCGATGCGGCGCGGCTGCGCCAGACCGTGGTCGAGGCCTTTCCGGCCAGCGCGGCGGCGGTCGATTTCCGCGCCATCGCCGACGACATGGGCCGCTGGACCTGGCGCACGCCCGCGCGGCCGGCCGTGTTCCCGCAGGCGCTCGCAGCCTGAGACACGACCACGAGGACGGACGGCCGTGTACACCGCACAGGGCACCATCGAGAAATCGCATCTGCTGGAACAGCACCAGCCGCTGGTGCGCCGCATCGCGCTGCAGATGATGGCCCGGCTGCCGGCCAGCGTGGAGCTGGACGACCTGATCCAGGCCGGCATGCTCGGCCTGCTCGATGCGTCGAGCCGCTACCAGGACCACCGCGGCGCGCAGTTCGAGACCTTCGTCAGCCAGCGCATCCGCGGTGCCATGCTCGACGAGCTGCGCGCCAGCGACTGGGGGTCGCGCGGGCTGCGCCAGTCGGCGCGCGGCATCGAGAAGGCGATCCAGGCGCTGGGCCACCGGCTGGGCCGCGCGCCCACCGAAGGCGAGATCGCGAAGGAGCTGAAGGTCGACCTGGACACCTACCAGTCGATGCTGCAGGACATCCAGGGCTGCCAGCTGCTGTACGTCGAAGACTTCGCCAAGGGCGACCCCGACAACCCCTTTCTCGACCTGCATGCGCAAGAGGTGCGCAAGGGGCGCGGCGACTTCGACGACCCGCTGGCGCGCCTGCTCGAAAGCGGCTTTCGCCACCAGCTGGTGGATGCCATTGGCGCGCTGCCCGAGCGCGACCAGCTGCTGCTCAAGCTCTACTACGAGGAAGAGCTGAACCTGCGCGAGATCGGCGCGGTGCTCGAGGTGAGCCAGTCGCGCGTGTGCCAGCTGCACGGCCAGGCGGTGAGCCGGCTGCGTGCGAAGCTGAAGGACTCTTTGTAGAGAACCTCAGCTGGCGTAGCGTGCATCCAGCGCATCGAGCTCGGGCTTGCGCACCAGCCGCTGCCGCTCGGCGAAGGGCGCGACCAGCGCCGGGTCTTCGTCCATGCGCCGCGTGTCGCGCAGCACCGTGAGCGCCTTCTGCATGCCGGCCAGCGCGCCCTGCAGCGCGGCGTTGGCGTACAGCACGATGCCGTAGCCGAGACCGCCGAGTTCCTCGGCGCCGAAGATCGGTGTCTTGCCGCCGATCACCATGTTCATGAGCTGGGGCTTCGCCAGCCGCTGCGGCAGCGCGCGGATCTCGTCGGCCGTGGTGACGGCTTCGACGAAGAGGATGTCGGCGCCGGCCTCGCTGAACTTCTGCGCGCGCTCGATCGCGGCCTCGAAACCCAGCGTGGCCGCCGCATCGGTGCGCGCCATGATGAGCAGGTCGGGGTCGGTGCGTGCATCGACCGCGGCCTTGATCTTGTTGACCGCTTCCTCGGTGGAGATCACCTCCTTGCCCGAGAAATGGCCGCAGCGCTTGGGCGCGACCTGGTCCTCGAACTGGATGCAGTCGGCGCCCGCGCGCTCCAGCACGCGCACCGTGTGCCGCACATTCAGCGCGTTGCCGAAGCCGGTGTCGGCATCGACGATCAGCGGCAGGTTCACGGCGTCGCGGATGCGCGCCGTGTGGTCGGCGATCTCGTGCAGGCCCATGAAGCCCTGGTCGGGCAGGCCGAACCACATGTTGGTGACGCCCGCGCCGGTGACGTAGAGGGCTTCGAAGCCCAGGTCTTCGATGACGCGCGCCGACAGCGCGTTGAAGGCGCCCGGCACCAGCACGCCGCGGCGGGCCTCGGCGAGGGAACGGAGGGTCTTGCGAGTCGACATCGGGATTTCCTGTGAATGAATCTGAAAGCTCAAAGGGTGTCGCCGGGCACACGGACCCAGCCTTCCATCAAGACGCGGGCGCTGCGGCTCATCACCGCCTTGGTCACCTGCCATTCGCCCTCGACCTGGCTGGCCTGCGCGCCCACGCGCAAGGTGCCCGAGGGATGGCCGAAGCGCACGGCCTCGCGCGCGCCACCGCCGGCCGCGAGGTTCACCAGCGTGCCGGGAATGGCGGCGGCCGTGCCGATGGCCACGGCCGCCGTGCCCATCATGGCGTGGTGCAGCTTGCCCATCGACAGCGCGCGCACGAGCAGGTCGATGTCGCCGGCCGCCACGGCCTTGCCGCTCGATGCGGTGTAGCCCGCGGGCTTCGCCACGAAGGCGACCTTGGGCGTGTGCTGGCGGCTGGCGGCTTCGTCGAGCGTGCGGATGAGGCCCATGCGCAGCGCGCCGTGCGCGCGGATGGCTTCGAAGCGGGCGAGCGCGGCGGCGTCGCCGTTGATCGCGTCCTGCAGCTCGGTGCCCGTGTAGCCGAGCGCCTCGGCGTTCACGAAGACGGTGGGGATGCCGGCGTTGATCATCGTGGCCCGCAGCGTGCCGAGGCCGGGCACCTCCAGGTCGTCGACGAGGTTCCCGGTCGGGAACATCGCGCCGCCCGCGCCGTCTTCTTCGGCGGCGGGGTCCATGAACTCGAGCTGCACCTCGGCCGCGGGGAAGGTCACGCCGTCGAGTTCGAAGTCGCCGGTCTCCTGCACCGCGCCGTGGGTCATCGGCACGTGCGCGACGATGGTCTTGCCGATGTTGGCTTGCCAGATGCGCACGACCGCCACGCCATCGCGCGGCACGCGTGCCGCATCGATGAGGCCGTTGCTGATCGCGAACGGGCCCACGGCCGACGAGAGGTTTCCGCAGTTGCCGCTCCAGTCGACGAAGGGCCGGTCGATCGACACCTGGCCGAACAGGTAGTCCACGTCGTGGCCGGGCCGTTCGCTCTTCGAGAGGATCACGGTCTTGCTGGTGCTCGACGTCGCGGCGCCCATGCCGTCGATCTGCTTGCCGTAGGGGTCGGGGCTGCCGATCACGCGCAGCAGCAGCGCGTCGCGCGCCGGGCCCGGCACCTGCGCGGCCTCGGGCAGGTCCTGCAGGCGGAAGAAAACGCCCTTGCTGGTGCCGCCGCGCATGTACGTGGCGGGGATCTTGATCTGCGGGGTGTGCGGCATCGTCAGTCGGCTTTCGTGGCGGCGAGGAAGTCCTGCGCGAAGCGCTGCAGCACCCCGCCGGCTTCGTAGATGGAGACCTCTTCGGCGGTGTCGAGGCGGCAGGTCATGGGCACGTCGAGCCGTTCGCCATTGCGGCGGTGCACGACCAGCACGAGGTCGGCGCGCGGGGTGCGCGCGCCGGTCACATCGTAGGTCTCGGTGCCGTCCAGGCCCAGCGTGAGGCGGTTGGTGCCCGGCTTGAATTCGAGCGGCAGCACACCCATGCCGATCAGGTTGGTGCGGTGGATGCGCTCGAAGCCTTCGGCCGCGATCGCTTCCACGCCGGCCAGCCGCACGCCCTTGGCGGCCCAGTCGCGCGACGAGCCCTGGCCGTAGTCGGCACCGGCCACGATGATCAGCGGCTGCTTGCGCAGCATGTAGGTTTCGATGGCCTCCCACATGCGCATCACCTCGCCCTCGGGTTCCACGCGCGCCAGCGATCCGGCGCGCACCGTGCCGTCGGCCTTGCGCACCATCTCGTTCTTGAGCGTGGGGTTGGCGAAGGTGGCGCGCTGCGCCGTGAGGTGGTCGCCGCGGTGGGTGGCGTAGGAGTTGAAGTCTTCCTCGGGCAGGCCCATGCGGTGCAGGTACTGGCCGGCCGCGCTGTCCAGCAGGATCGCGTTCGATGGCGACAGGTGGTCGGTCGTGATGTTGTCCGGCAGGATCGCCAGCGGGCGCATGCCCTTCAGCGTGCGTTCGCCGGCCAGCGCGCCTTCCCAGTAAGGCGGGCGGCGGATGTAGGTGGAGGCGGGGCGCCAGTCGTACAGCGGCGCCACCTGCTCGCCGGTGTCAGGCTGGATCGCGAACATCGGCTCGTACACCTGGCGGAAGTGCGCGGGCTTCACGCTGGCCTTCACGATGGCGTCGATTTCTTCGTCGGTCGGCCAGAGGTCTTTGAGCCGAATCTCCTTGCCGTCGACGACGGTGAGCACGTCCTTCTCGATGTCGAAGCGCACCGTGCCCGCAATCGCGTAGGCCACCACCAGCGGCGGCGAGGCCAGGAAGGCCTGCTTCGCATACGGGTGGATGCGCCCGTCGAAGTTGCGGTTGCCCGAGAGCACGGCCGTGGCGTACAGGTCGCGCTCCACGATCTCCTGCTGGATGGCCGGGTCGAGCGCGCCCGACATGCCGTTGCACGAGGTGCAGGCATAGGCGACCACGCCGAAGCCGAGCTGTTCGAGCTCGCGCATCAGGCCCGCATCTTCCAGGTACAGCGTGACCGCTTTCGAGCCGGGCGCCAGCGAAGTCTTGACCCACGGCTTGCGCGTCAGCCCCACGCGGTTGGCATTGCGCGCGAGCAGGCCCGCGGCGATCACGTTGCGCGGGTTGCTGGTGTTGGTGCAGCTGGTGATGGCCGCGATGATCACCGCGCCGTCGGGCATCTGGCCGGGCACCTCGTCCCACGGGGCGGCGATGCCGCGCGCGGCGAGGTCGGCGGTGGCCACGCGCGCATGCGGGTTCGACGGGCCGGCCATGTTGCGCACGACCGTCGACAGGTCGAACTGCAGCACGCGCTCGTACACGACCTCGCTCAGCGTGTCGGCCCACAGGCCCGCCTGCTTCGCATAGACCTCGACCAGGCGCACCTGCTCGTCGGCGCGGCCCGTGAGGCGCAGGTAGTCGAGCGTCTGCGTGTCGATGGCGAACATCGCGGCGGTGGCGCCGTACTCGGGCGCCATGTTGGAGATGGTCGCGCGGTCGCCCAGCGTGAGGCTGGCCGCGCCTTCGCCGTGGAACTCCAGGTACGCACCCACCACCTTCGCCGCCCGCAGGAACTCGGTGAGCGCGAGCACGACGTCGGTGGCCGTGATGCCCGGTTGCGGCCGGCCCGCGAGGCGCACGCCGACGATGTCGGGCAGCCGCATCCACGAGGCGCGGCCCAGCATCACGTTCTCGGCCTCGAGCCCGCCCACGCCGACGGCGACCACGCCCAGCGCATCGACGTGCGGCGTGTGGCTGTCGGTGCCCACCAGCGTGTCGGGGTAGGCCACGCCGTCCTGCGCATGCACGACGGGCGACATCCGCTCCAGATTGATCTGATGCATGATCCCGTTCCCCGGCGGGATCACCTCCATGTTGCGGAAGGCCCGCTTCGTCCATTCGATGAAGTGAAAGCGGTCTTCGTTGCGCCGGTCCTCGATGGCGCGGTTCTTCGCGAAGGCATCGGGGTCGAAGCCGCCGCACTCCACCGCCAGCGAATGGTCGACGATGAGTTGCACCGGCACCACGGGGTTCACCTGCGACGGGTCGCCGCCCTGTTCGGCGATGGCGTCGCGCAGGCCGGCCAGGTCGACCAGCGCGGTCTGGCCGAGGATGTCGTGGCAGACCACGCGCGCGGGGAACCACGGAAAGTCATGTTCGCGCTGGCGCAGGGCGAGCTGCGTGAGGCTCTGCACGAGGATCGCCGGGTCGCAGCGGCGCACGAGGTTTTCGGCATGTACGCGCGCGGTGTAGGGCATCGCGGCCCAGGCGCCGGCCTGGATCGCTTCGACGGCTTCGCGTGCGTCGAAGTAGTCCAGCGCGGTGCCGGGAAGGTTCTTGCGGTAGTCGGTGTTCATGGGGGCGCTTGTCGCTCGGCACCCGCGCGCAGGCACGGGCGCTTTTCTTCTTCTCGTGTTTTTACTTCCGATCCTGGATCGGCGCGAACTTCAGGTCTTCGGGGCCCGTGTAGTTGGCGCTCGGCCGGATGATCTTGTTGTCGATGCGCTGCTCGATGATGTGCGCCGCCCAGCCTGATGTGCGCGCAATGACGAACAGCGGCGTGAACATGGCGGTGGGCACGCCCATCATGTGATAGCTCACGGCGCTGAACCAGTCGAGGTTGGGGAACATCTGCTTCACGTCCCACATCACGGCCTCGAGCCGCTCGGCAATGTCGAACATCTTGGTCGAGCCGGCCTCCTGCGACAGCGTGCGCGCCACGCCCTTGATGACCACGTTGCGCGGGTCGCTCACCGTGTAGACCGGGTGGCCGAAGCCGATCACGACCTCCTTGGCGGCGACGCGGCGGCGGATGTCGGCCTCGGCCTCGTCGGGCGCGTCGTAGCGCTTCTGGATCTCGAAGGCCACCTCGTTGGCGCCGCCGTGCTTGGGGCCGCGCAGCGCGCCGATGGCGCCGGTGATGGCCGAGTACACGTCCGAGCCCGTGCCCGCGACCACGCGCGCCGTGAAGGTGGAGGCGTTGAACTCGTGCTCGGCATACAGGTTGAGCGAGGTGTGCATCGCACGCTCCCACTGCGCGCTGGGCTTGCGCCCGTGCAGCAGGTGCAGGAAGTGCGCGCCGATCGAGTCGTCGTCGGTCTCGACCTCGATGCGCCGGCCCTGCGTGGACCAGTGGTACCAGTACAGCAGCATCGAGCCGAGCGAAGCCATCAGGCGGTCGGCGATGTCGCGCGCGCCGGGCAGGTTGTGGTCTTCCTTCTCGGGCAGCAGGCAGCCCAGCGACGAGACGCCGGTGCGCATCACGTCCATCGGGTGCGCGCTGGCGGGCAGCTGTTCCAGCGCCTCCTTCAGGCTCGCGGGCAGGCCGCGCATCGCCTTGAGCTTGGCCTTGTAGGCGCGCAGCTCGGCAGCCGTGGGCAGCTTGCCGTGCACCAGCAGGTGCGCGATTTCCTCGAACTCGCAGACCTCGGCGATGTCCAGGATGTCGTAGCCGCGGTAGTGCAGGTCGTTGCCGGTGCGGCCCACGGTGCACAGGGCGGTGTTGCCGGCGGTCACGCCCGACAGGGCGACGGATTTCTTGGGCTTGAAGCCGGTGGGGGTGGCGGTGTCGTTCATGCGGGTTCCTTGTCGGTGTGCAGGTAGGCGTTGCGCAGGCGCGCGGGACGGCCGCGGCCGTCGACCGCCACCATCTCGAACAGGCCCTTCAGCGAAGGGCGGGCCTCGCCGTCAGGCGGCTCGGCCGCGCCGGTGACGCAGACCGTGAGCGAGCTGCGCCCGGCGCGCGTCACCCAGGCCCGCAGGCGCAGCACATGGCCGACGGGCACGGGCGCGAGGAACTGCGCGTCGCCCAGGCTGGCCATCACCACGTCGGACTTCGCGAAGGCACGCGCGGCGAGGAACGCGGCCTTCGACATCAGCAGCAGGGCGTTGCCGCCGAACAGCGTGCCGTAGTGGTTGGCGTGCTCGGGGAACACGATGTCGGTCAGCTCGATGGCGGCGGATCGGTTGGTCATGCTTCGCAATTTACGCAATCCAACGCCCATAATGAAGGCCTGAATTGGCGAATCATTGCGAATGAAGACGGCTGATTTTGCAAATATTGCGAATATCGCAAAGACCCACGAGGTGACCCGATGAGCAAGACCTTCATGGGCGTGCGCCTGCGCACGCTGCGCGCCGAACGCGGCCTCACGCAGGTGGCGCTGGCCCAGATGCTGGGCCTGTCGCCGAGCTACCTGAACCAGATCGAGCAGAACCAGCGCCCGCTCACCGTGGCGGTGCTGCTGCGCATCAGCAAGACACTCGGCGTCGACGTGCAGCAGTTCTCCGAAGACGAGGAAGCGCGGCTCGTGGCCAGCATGCGCGAGGCGCTGGCGGACAACCCCGGCGGCGAGGCCGTGGCGCTGCCCGAGCTGCGCGAGGTGGCGTCGCAGATGCCGGCCGTGGCGCGCGCGCTGCTCGCCTTGCACCGCCGCCACCAGGAGGCGCAGGAGCGGCTGGAGCTCATGGCCGCCGAACTCGGCGACGGGCGCGGCGACATCTCGCGCAGCCGGCCCATGCCTTTCGAGGTGGTGCGCGATTTCTTCTTTGCCCACCAGAACCATTTCGACCCGCTCGACACCGCCGCCGAATCGCTCGCCGCCGAGGCCCGTGCGAACGGCGGACCGCTCGCCGAATGGCTCCAGCAGCGGCTTCTTTCGGCCCACGGCGTGCGCGTGGTGCCGGGCGACGAAGGGGAGGGCGCGCTCGACAGCCAGCGCCGCTACGACCCGGCCCGCCGCGTGCTGCGCCTGTCGGCCGGCCTGGAGCCGGGCCAGCAGGCCTTCCAACTGGCCACGCAGCTCGCGCTGCTGGAGCAGGCCGCGCTCATCGAGTCGCTGGTCGTGCAGGCCGATTTCGGCGACGCCCCGGCCCACGCGCTCGCGCGCATCGGGCTGGCCAACTACTTCGCAGCCGCCGTGCTGCTGCCCTACGGCCCGTTCCTGCAGGCGGCCGAGGCGCTGCGCTACGACATCGACCTGCTCGCGCGCCAGTTCGGCGTCGGCTTCGAGACCGTGTGCCATCGCCTGAGCAGCCTGCAGCGCCCGGGCGCGTCGGGCGTGCCCTTCTTCTTCATCCGCGTGGACCGGGCCGGCAACATCTCCAAGCGGCAATCGGCCACGCACTTCCACTTCTCGAAGACCGGCGGCACCTGCCCGTTGTGGAACGTGTACGAGGCCTTCGCGCAGCCCGGGCGCGTGCTGCCGCAGCTGGCGCGCATGCCAGACGGCCGCGCCTACCTGTGGATCGCGCGCACCGTGTCGCACGGCCAGCGCGGCTTCGGCTCGCCGAGCAAGACCTTCTCGATCGGCCTGGGCTGCGACATCCGCCACGCCCCGCGCCTGGTCTACGCCAAGGGCCTGGATCTGAAGGACCCCGACGTGCCCACGCCCATCGGCATGGGCTGCAAGGTGTGCGAGCGCGTGGCCTGCCCGCAGCGGGCCTTCCCGTTCATCGGGCGGCCGCTGGACGTGAACGAGAACGAAAGCCGGTTCACGCCCTATGCCGTGGCCGGCGCGTAGGGCGGTGGTGCGTCAGTCGCCTTGCGCAGGCTGCTGCGTGCCGGACGCCTCGCTCCACCCGCCCCCCAACGCTTTGTAGATCGCCAGCCGGTTCGTCTGCTCCGTGAGCTGCAAACCGATCAGCGTCTGCTGCGCCGCATAGTCGCTGCGCTGCGCGTCCAGCACGTCGAGGTAGTTGGCGGCGCCGCTCTTGAAGAGCGACTGCGAGAGCTCGAAGCTGCGCGAGGTCGCGGCGCGCAGCGAGCGCTGTGCGTCCAGGCGCTCGGCCAGCGTGCGGCGTTCGGCCAGGGCGTCGGCGACTTCGCGGAAGGCGGTCTGCACGGCCTTCTCGTAGGTGGCGATCTGGATCTTCTGCTGCGCCTGCGCCACCTGCAGGTTGGCGCGGTTGGCGCCGCCGTCGAAGATCGGCACGCTGATCGATGGCGCGAAGCTCCAGGCCTTGCTGCCGCTCGCGAACAGGCCCGAGAGCGTGCTGCTCGCGGTGCCGGCCGAGGCGGTGAGCGCGATGCGCGGGAAGAATGCCGCGCGCGCCGCGCCGATGTCGGCGTTGCTCGCGCGCAGCGCGTGCTCGGCGGCGCGCACGTCGGGCCGCTGCTGCAGTACGTTCGACGACAGGCCGGCCGGCGGCACGAGCAGCTGCGCGACGTCGGCGGTCGTGGCGGCGGTCGGCAGCAGTTCGGGCGGCGGCGTGGCGCCGACCAGCAGCGCCAGCGCATTGCGGTCCTGTTCGACCTGGCTGTCGAAGGCCGCGGCGTCGGCGCGCGCGGCATCGACGGTGCTCTGCGCCTGCGCCAGCGCCAGGCCCGACTGCGCGCCGAGCGCATGGCTGCGCTGCACCAGCTCGAAGGACTTGCGCTGGCTCTCGAGCGTGCCGCGCGCGAGCTGCAGGCGCTGCTCGTCGGCGGCCAGCTGCAGCCACGCCGTGGCGACGGAAGCCACGAGGCTGATCTGCGTGCTGCGCTGCGTCTCCTCGGTCTGGAAGTAGCCCTGCAGCGCCGATTCGCCGAGGTTGCGCACGCGCCCGAACAGGTCGAGCTCGTAGGCCGTCATGCTGAGGTTGGCGCTGTACTGCGAGGTGATGCGCGATTCGCCGCTGGTCGACAGGCTGCCCGGCGTGCGCGAGCGCGTGCCGGCGGCGCCCGCGTTGACGGTGGGGAACAGGTCGGCCCGCGCGATGCCGTACTGTGCGCGCGCACGCTCGATGTTGAGCGCTGCCACGCGCAGGTCGCGGTTGTTGGCGAGCGCGAGTTCGATCACGCCCTGCAGCTGCTTGTCGACGAAGAAGTCGCGCCAGCCGATGTCCAGCGGCGTGGCCGTGGCGACGCCAGCCGAGGGCAGGGCCGAGGGCACCGGCGAGGCCGGCGTTTCGTACGCGGGCGCGAGGTTGACGCAGCCCGCGAGCACGGCCGAGGCCAGGGCGGCGCAGGCCAGTGCGCGCAGGGGAAGGCGGGGCAGGGTGGTGCGCTTCATCACTGGGCTCCGTGCTCTGCCGGCAAGGCATCCGGCGGCGTGTCGGCCGGCTTGCGGCGGCCTTCCAGCCAGCCGCGGATCATCGCGAAGAACAGCGGCACGAAGAAGATGCCCAGCGCCGTGCCGACCACCATGCCGCCCAGCACCGCGGTGCCGATCGACTGGCGGCCACCTGCGCCCGCACCCGTGCCGATGGCCAGCGGCAGCACGCCGAAGCCGAAGGCCAGCGAGGTCATGAGGATGGGCCGCAGCCGCAGCCGCACGGCCTCCAGCGTGGCCTCGATCACGCCCTTGCCCTGCTCCTGCAGCTGCTTGGCGAACTCGACGATCAGGATCGCGTTCTTCGACGATAGCCCCACCGTGGTCAGCAGGCCGACCTGGAAGTACACGTCGTTGCTCAGCCCGCGCAGGCTGGTGAACAGCAGTGCGCCGACGATGCCCAGCGGCACCACGAGGATCACCGAGAACGGCACCGACCAGCTTTCGTACAGGGCCGCGAGGCACAGGAACACGAACAGGATCGAGATGGCGTAGAGCAGCGGCGCCTGTGCGCCCGACAGGCGCTCCTGGAACGAGGCACCGGTCCATTCGTAGCCGATGCCGGCGGGCATCTGCTTCATGACTTCGTCGACGGCGGCCATGGCGTCGCCCGAGCTCACGCCGGGCGCGGCATCGCCGACGAACTCATAGCTGGGGCTGCCGTTGTAGCGCTGCAGCTGCGGCGAGCCGTACGTCCAGCGCGAGCTGGAGAAGGCCGGGAACGGCACCATCTGGCCCAGGCTGTTGCGCACGCTCCAGCGGTCGATGTCGGTGGGCAGCATGCGAAAGGCCGTGTCGCCCTGCATGTACACGCGCTTGACGCGACCGTTGTCCAGGAAGTCGTTGATGTAGGTGCCGCCCATCGCGCTCGACAAGGTGCTGTCGATGTCGGACGTGGCCAGGCTGGCCGCGCCGGCGCGCGCGTCGTCGATGTCCACCGCGAACTGCGGCGTGTCGTCCAGGTTGTTGCTGCGCACGTTCGCCACCTCGGGGCGCTTGGAGAGCAGGTCGATGAGCTGGTCGCGCGCCTTCACCAGCGCGTCGTGGCCGAGGCCGTTGATGTCCTTCAGGTGGAAGTTGAAGCCCGCGTTGGCGCCGAGCCCGCGCACCGCCGGCGGCAGCAGCACGAAGATGCGCGCGTCGCGGATGGTCGAGAGTTCCTTGTTGGCGCGCCGCGCGAGTTCGGCGGCCGACTGGCCGGCGCCTTCGCGCTCGGCCCAGTCTTTCAGCTTCACGAAGGCGCGCGCCGAACTCTGGTCGCCGTTCTGCCCGGTGATGACGTTCACGCTCACCACCTCGGGTTGCTTCGTGAAGTAGTCCTGCATCTGCGTGACCACCGGCTGCAGGCGCGCGTCGGACGCGCCCGGCGGCAGCGTCACCTGCACCTGCAGGAAGGCCTGGTCTTCATCGGGCAGGAAGGAGGTGGGCAGGCGCATGAACAGCAGCGCCATCACGGCCGCGATCAGCAGGTACACCACGAGGCTGCGCTTGCCGCGCCGCACGATGCCGCCGACGATGCCCTGGTAGCGGTCGGCGCCCTGATCGAAGCGGCGGTTGAAGCCCGCGAAGAAGCGGTCGACCGCGCCCAGCACGCCCTTGCGCGGGGCCGCGTGGCCGCCCTTGGCCACAGGCTTGAGCAGCGTGGCGCACAGCGCCGGCGTGAGCGTGAGCGCCACGAACACCGACAGCGCCATGGCCGAGACGATGGTGATCGAGAACTGGCGGTAGATCACGCCGGTCGAGCCGCCGAAGAAGGCCATCGGGATGAACACGGCCGACAGCACCAGCGCGATGCCCACGAGCGCGGGCGTGATCTCGGCCATCGACTTGCGCGTGGCCTCCTTGGGCGACAGGCCCTCTTCGTGCATCACGCGCTCGACGTTCTCCACCACCACGATGGCGTCGTCCACCAAAAGGCCGATGGCCAGCACCATGCCGAACATGGTGAGCGTGTTGATCGAGTAGCCCGCCACGGAGAGCACGCCGAAGGTGCCCAGCAGTACCACCGGCACGGCAATGGCCGGGATCAGCGTGGCGCGGAAGTTCTGCAGAAAGATGTACATCACCAGCACGACCAGCACCATGGCCTCGGCCAGCGCCTTCACCACCTCGTCGATCGACGCGCTCACGAAGGGCGTGGTGTCGTAGCTCACGAAGGTCTGCATCTGGTTCGGAAAGAGCGGCTGCAGCTCGGCCACCTTGGCCTTCACGGCCTCGGCCACCTGCACCGCGTTGGCGCCGTCGGCCAGCACGATGCCCATGCCGGCGCCCGGGCGCCCACCCAGCACCGAGCGCACCGTGAGGTTCTCGGCGCCCAGCTCGACACGCGCCACGTCGCGCAGGCGCACCACGGCGCCGTCGGGCGTGGCGCGCAGCACCACGTTCTCGAACTCCTCGACCGTCTTCAGCTTGCTGCGCGCCGTGATGGTGGCGTTGAGCTGCTGCTGCGCACCGGCCGGCAGCGCGCCGAGCTGTCCGGCCGAGACCTGCGCGTTCTGCGCGGTGATGGCGTTGCCCACGTCGGAGGGCATGAGCGCGTACTTGCGCAGCTTGTCGGGGTCCAGCCACAGGCGCATGGCGTAGCCGGTGCCCAGTGTCTGCACCTCGCCCACGCCGTCGACGCGGCTGATGACGTCGACCAGGTTGCTGCTGATGTAGTCGCCCACGTCCACCGCCGAGGCGCTGCCGTCGCCGGAGAACATCGAGACGATCAGCAGGAAGTCGTTGCCGCCCTTGGTGACGGTGACGCCGCGGCTTTGCACCTGCTGCGGCAGGCGCGACATGGCCTGCTGCAGCTTGTTCTGCACCTGCATCTGCGCCACGTCGATGTTGGTGCCCGCGTTGAAGGTGAGCGACAGGCGCGCCACGCCCGAGGAGTTGCTGGTCGACTGCATGTACAGCAGGTTGTCCAGCCCCTTCATCTGCTGCTCGATGACCTGGGTGACGGAGTCTTCGACCGTCTTGGCCGAGGCGCCGGTGTAGGTGGCGTTGATGGACACGCGCGGCGGCGCGATGTCGGGGTACTGCTCGAGAGGCAGCGTGCGGATGGCCATCAGGCCGGCGAGCATGACGACGATGGAAAGCACCCACGCGAAGATGGGGCGGTCGATGAAGAACTGGGCCATGGGTCGGCCTCAGCGTGCGAGGGTGGTGGAAGCAGCGTCGGGCGTGGCGCTCGCCACGGCGGCACCCGCCGGGCTGGCGCCCAGGTCGACCGTGCGCACCTTGTCGCCCACCTTCACGCGCTGCGAGCCTTCCATGAGCACGCGGTCGCCCGCGGCCAGGCCGTCGATCACCTGCCAGCGCGTGCCGATGGCACGGCCGATGCGGATGGGCCGCTTCTGGACCTTGTCCTCGGCATCGATCACCAGCGTGGAGGCGCTGCCGTCGGGCGCGCGCGTGACGGCCTGCTGCGGCACCAGCAGCGCGGCGTCGTTCACGCCTTCCTGCAGCACGGCGCGCACGTACATGCCGGGCATCAGCAGCTTGTCGGGGTTGGGCACCACGGCGCGCAGCGTGACGCTGCCGGTGCCGGCATCGACCGTCACGCCGCTGAAGGTGAGGCGGCCCGCGTGCGGGTAGGGGCTGCCGTCTTCCAGCAGCAGCTGGATGCGCGCCTCGGCCTCGCTGGCGCGCTGCAGCCGGCCGCTGGCCAGCTCGCGCTTCAGACGCAGCAGCTCGCTGCTGGACTGCGTGACGTGCACGTGGATCGGGTCGAGCTGCTGCACGGTGGTCATGGCCGCCGCCTGGTTGGCTGTGACCAGCGCGCCCGGCGTGACCGTGGACAGCTCGGCCCAGCCGGTGATCGGCGAGGTGATGCGCGTGTAGCCCAGCTGGATGCGCGCGGTCTGCTCGGCGGCCCGGGCCACACCGAGGTCGGCCTCGGCCTGCTGCTCGGCGGCCTGGGTCTCGTCGAACACCTGGCGGCTGATGGCGTCGATCTTCACCAGCTCGGCATTGCGCTTGGCCACGGTGCGGGCCGTGGCCAGTGCCGACTCGGCCTTGCGCACGCTGGCCTGCGCGCTGGCATGGGCGGCCTGCAGCGAGGCGGGGTCGAGCTGGTAGAGCACCTGGCCGGCCTTGACCTGCGAGCCTTCGGTGAAGAGCCGCTCCTTGAGGATGCCGCCGACCTGCGGGCGGATCTCGGCGATCACCGGGGCCGCGGTGCGCCCGGGCAGCTCGGTGCTCAGGGCCAGCACCTCGGACTTGAGCGTGACGATGCCGACTTCTTTTGCCGGGGCGTTGGCCGCCTTGGCCGCGCCGGGGGCCTCCACATTGGTGCGCGAGCACCCCGCGAGGGCGGCGGCGATGCACAGGGCCGTGAGGAGCGGGGCGGAGCGGGAGGCAAAGTGGACGGGCATGGACAGGCAGAAGTAACGAAAGCCAAAGATGGAGCGGGCTCGCGCCGTCGAGTTCAATGCCGCGGCGCGAGGGCGGCGAACTTTACAGAGCGGAAACCGTGCCATGTCCCGAGGGGACTGGCGGGTGGCGTCGAGTGTGCGGCCCCACAGTTAAGCGGGTGTGAAGCGGGGCATTGCCCGCATGAAAAACCCGCCTGAAGCGCTCTCTATGGCTTCTTCTTCGCCTGCGCGACCAGGAAATCGACCAGCAGCGGCAGCGGGCCGACCTCGTTGTCGGTGCGGTAGAGGATGCCCAGCGGCGCGATGGGCGCATTCATGCGCAGCGGCAGCTCGGCCACGGCCGCGCGGTCGAGCTGGTCGAGCACGGTACGCGGCACCGGCACCACCACGTCGGGCTGCGAGAGCAGGGCACGCACCAGCTGCGGCGTGAGCACCTGGATGGCATGCGGGCGCGGCACGATCCGTTCGGCGGCCCAGGCGGCCTCCATCACCTGGCGCACCGCGAAGTGCGCGGGCGGCAGCACCCAGCGCGAATCGGCGAGGTCGCGCAGCCGCAGGCGCTTGCGCTGCACGGCCGGGTGGCCGATGCCGGCGATGACCACCACCTCGTCGCTGCGCAGCGGCACGAAGCGGTGGGCGTCGGGCACGCGCGCCGGCTGGCGCAGCAGCACGGCGTCGAAGGCGCCCGCGCGCAGGCCGATCGTGAGCCGCTCGATGTTGCCTTCCTCGATGAACAGGCGCAGCTTGGGGTGTTGGGCATGCAGCAGGTTCAGCGCGGGCTGCAGCACGCTGGCGATGGCCGCCTCGATGGCGCCGATGCGCAGCGCGCGCGTCTCCTGCGCGGCCAGCGCCGCGAGGCCGTCGCTGGCCACCCGCATGGCGTCGATCACCATGCGCGCGTGCAGCGCCAGCAGGCGCCCGGCCTCGGTGATGCGCATGCCGCGCGCGTGGCGCTCGAACAGCGGCGTGTCGAGCAGGCCCTCGACCTCCTGCAGCATCTGCGTGGCCGCCGGCTGGCTGATGTGGATCGCCTCGGCCGCGCGGCGCAGGTGCGAGTGCGCGGCCAGCGCGTCGATGAGCTTCAGGTGGCGCAGGCGCAGGCGCGCGAGCAGCCGCTCGTGCAGCACGGAAGAGGGTGTGGGCGTGTCGGCGGCCATCGATAGGCAATCATTATCAGTCGATGCAAAAGCGATTGGACGCCAATCGATGGCCTTCCTACGCTCACGGGGTCGGGCGGCAGACAAGGGCGCATCGGCTGCCGGCCCGAGGGGGCCGTGCGGACGAAGGGCTCCCGCCCGGCGGGTCCTTCCCTTTCTTGCTTTTCTCACAACACATCACCATGTCCCACCGATTCCGTCCGGCCGCGCGCCTGTGCCTGCCCATCGTCCTTGCCGTCTCGTCCCTGTGCGCCTCGGCGCAGGAGGCGCCTGCTGCGGCCACGCCGCCCGCACCGGCCGCCGCCGTGCCGCTGTACCCGCTGATCGCCGAGCGTTCCAAGGCCATCGAGCAGAAGGTGATCGACTGGCGCCGCGACATCCACCAGCACCCCGAGCTGGGCAACCAGGAAAAGCGCACCGCCGCGCTGGTCGCGGCCCACCTGAAGGCGCTGGGCTACGAGGTGCGCGAAGGCGTGGCCGTGACCGGCGTGGTCGCCACGCTGCGCGGCGGCAAGCCCGGCCCGGTGGTGGCGCTGCGCGCCGACATGGACGCGCTGCCCGTGAAGGAACAGGTCGACGTGCCCTTTGCTTCCAAGGCGCGCGCCCAGTGGGGCTTTGCGACGGTCGACGTCATGCACGCCTGCGGGCACGACGGCCACGTGGCGATCCTCATGGGCGTGGCCGAGGTGCTGGCCTCGATGAAGGCGCAGCTGCCCGGCACCGTGAAGCTGATCTTCCAGCCGGCCGAAGAGAAGCTGCCCAATGCCGAGATCGGCGGCGCGCGCCGCATGCTGGCCGAAGGCGCCTTCGACGCGCCCAAGCCCGACGCGGTGTTCGGCCTGCACCTGGTCTCGGCGCTGAACACCGGGCAGATCGGCTACAAGAGCGGCCCCATCACCGCGAGCTCGGACACCTTCAAGGTCAGCGTGAAGGGCCGCCAGACGCACGGCTCGCAGCCCTGGAGCGGGGTCGACCCGATCGTGCTGGGCTCGCAGATCGTGCTGGGCTTCCAGACCATCGCGAGCCGCCAGGTCAACGTGACCAAGGAGCCCTCGGTGCTCAGCGTGGGCACCTTCAACGCGGGCACGCGCTACAACATCATTCCCGACTCGGTGGAGATGAGCGGCACGCTGCGCACCTACGACGACGAGATGCGCCAGTTCATCATCAAGCGCATGGGCGAGACCGCCTCGCACATCGCGCAAAGCGGCGGCGGCACGGCCGAGGTCCGCGTCGAGGCCGATGGCTACGCCCCCACCGTGAACGACCCGGCCCTGACCGCGAAGATGGTGCCCAGCCTGCAGCGCGTGCCCGGCGCCACGCCGATCGTGATCCCCAAGGGCACGGGCGGCGAAGACTTCTCGTTCTTCGCGCAGAAGGCGCCCGGCCTGTTCGTGATGATCGGCGCCACGCCGCCCGGCCGCGACGCGAACAAGGCCGAGCCCAACCACTCGCCGCGCTTCTTCGTCGACGAGGCCAGCCTGCTGGTGGGCGTGCGCACGCTGACGCAGCTCACGGTGGACTACATGGCGGGCGCGCAGCGCTGACCTGAGCGAATCGGCTGCTCCAGCGCATCCGAAAGCGGAAACAGGTGCTGCGCGATGAAGTCCACGAACACACGGATCCTGGGCGACAGCTGCCGGCTCGACGGCCACAGCACGTGGAAGATCATGTGTTCGCGGTTGTAGTCGTCCAGCACCGTGACCAGGCGGCCCTGTTCCAGTTGCGGGCGCACGGCGATCTCCGGCACGCAGGCAATGCCCAGCCCCTGCTCGGCAAAGCAGACCTGCGGATCGAGCGTGTTGGTCACCATGCTGGCCGGCAGGTCGATGGCGGGCGCGCCGGCCGCCAGGCCCAACGGCCACACGTCCAGCTTGCCGGTGCTGGGAAAGCGATAGAGCAGGCAGGCGTGGCTTGCCAGGTCTTGCGGTTCGCGCGGCACGCCGGCCCGGCGAAAGTAGGCCGGCGCACCGACGATCACCTTGCGGCAGGAGCCGATGCGGCGCGCCATCAACCGTGAATCGCTGGGCTCGCCGGTGCGGATGACCGCGTCGAAGCCTTCCTCGATGACGTCCACCAGCCGGTCGGCGTAGTCGATGTCCAGTTCGATGTCGGGGTAGAGCCGCTTGAACGCCGCCAGCTTGGGCATGAACAGCGTGCCCACCGACGGCAGGCTGATGCGCAGCTTGCCGCGAGGTGCGCTCTGTGTCTGTAGCAGTTCCGCTTCGGCCGATTCCACCTCGCAGAGGATGCGCCGGCAGCGCTCCAGGAACAGCGCGCCTTCCGGCGTCAGGTGGACGGTGCGCGTGGAGCGATGGAACAGCCGCACGCCCAGCCGTTCTTCGAGCCGCACGATGGCCTTGCTGACGGCCGAGGCCGAGATGCCCAGCTGCTGCCCCGCGGCGGTGAAGCTGCGCGTTTCGCCGGCGCGAACGAAGACGTTCAGCGAACCCAGGTTTTCCATGGAGCGACTTTGATTGATGACTGGAGAGTCATATGTATTTGAAACTTTAGCCCATTTTTCATTGATGCATTCCCGCCCACACTGCGGTGAACGCCAACGCGGGCCACCCGGCCAACGCGGGCACAGACGATGGAAAACAACTGAATGACCACCACAACCGCCACCGGGGGCGAGCGCACTGAACGACTGCCCGTGGCCGCCTTGCTGGCCCTGTCGATGACCGGCTTCCTGGCACTGCTGACGGAAACGATGCCGGCCGGCATGCTCTTGCGCATCAGCCAGGACCTGGGCGTGTCGGAAGCGCTCGCGGGCCAGTTCGTGACCCTCTATGCCATCGGCTCGCTGGTTGCGGCCATCCCGCTGACGGCGGCGACGCTGGGCTGGCGGCGCCGACCGTTGCTGATCGCGGCGCTGGTCGCCGTGCTGGCCTTCAACACGCTCACGGCGCTGACGTCGAGCTATCCAGTCGCGCTGGTTGCGCGTTTCATGGCCGGCATGGCGGGCGGCCTGATCTGGGGGATGCTGGCGGGCTATGCGCGGCGCATGGTGCCCGAGCACCTCAAGGGGCGCGCGCTGGCAGTGGCCGGGCTGGGCGCACCGCTGGCGTTGTCGCTGGGCGTCCCGCTGGGGACGTTGATGGGCGCCACGCTGGGCTGGCGCACCGCGTTCGGCGGCATGTCGCTGCTCACGCTGGCGGTGATGGCCTGGGTCTTCCTGCAGGTGCCCGACTATCCGGGGCAGGCGGCCGAAAAGCGCGCGCCGGTGCGCCGGGTCTTCGTCACGCCCGGCGTGCGACCGGTGCTGGCGGTGCTTGCGCTGTGGGTGCTGGCGCACAGCATTCTCTACACCTACGTGATGCCGTTCCTGGCGCCGGCCGGCCTGTCCGATCGGGTCGATGCGGTGCTGCTGGTCTTCGGCGTGGCATCGCTGGCCGGCATCTGGATCAGCGGGCTGCTCATCGACCGCATGCTGCGCTCGCTGGTGCTGCTCGCCCTCGCGGGCTTTGCGCTGGCGTCGCTGGCCCTGGGCGTCGCCGGCACGCAACCGGTGGTGGTCTATGTCGCGGTGGCCGCGTGGGGGCTGACCTTCGGCGGCTCCGGGGCCTTGCTGCAGACCGCGTCGGCCGAAGCAGCCGGCCCCGGCGCGGACGTGGCGCAATCCATTCTCGTGACGGTGTGGAACATCGCCATCGCGGGCGGCGGCATCGTCGGTGGCGTGCTGCTGGAGACATCGGGCGTCGGCGCTTTTCCATGGGCACTGCTGGTGCTGCTGCTTCCCGGCCTTTTGATTGCCTGGACATCGCGTGCGCACGGGTTTCCCGCGAAGCCACACCGGTCGTCGCACTGATTCCGAAGAGCGCGCGGCATTTCGCGCGCAACCGCCTCAGGCGCTTTCGCGCTGCTCGATGTGGAACGGGATCATCACCGTCTCCGCCGGCGGGGGCTCGCTCAGAGCCAGTTGCCGCCCTGCGGCATCTGGATCTGCTCGGCCGGGTCGCCGCCCGTCACGAACGAGCCGATGACGATGCTCAGCAGCGAGACGAAGATGCTCGCGAACAGCGCGGTCCAGAAGCCCGACACCTTGAAGCCCTTCACCAGCGCCGCCACCAGCAGGATCATCAGCGCGTTGATGACCAGCAGGAACAGGCCGAAGGTCAGCAGCGTCAGCGGCAGCGTCAGGAAGATCAGCAGCGGCTTGACGATGGCGTTGGCCAGCCCGAGCAGCAGCGCCGACACGATCAGCGCCGAGGTGCTGTCGAACTTGAGTCCCTTGAAGAGATGGCTGGCGACCCACAGCGAGATGCCGGTGATGGCCCAGTGGACGAGGAAAGGGGTGATGTTGTTCAGCATGGCATGCGGTGTGTGTCGGCAGCCCGCATGGTAAACGGGGCGTCGCGACGGACCGCTGCGCGGGGCGGGCGGATTTTCTGCGGTTACTTCCCGAAACCATGGCCGACAGGCCGTTAAGATCGCGAACTTCCGGCGCCTGCGCAGGCGCCTGTCTCCATCTTTCTCTGGTTTGGCCGAATCCACCACGGTCATGCATCCATGGCGAATGCGTCGATCGCAAGCGTGACACCCGCTCCGGCGTCGGCCGACGAGGCCGAGTCGTGGGTGCGCGGGGAACTCATCCGCAGCCTGATGCGCTCGGCGCGCGGCTCCTACCTCGTCTCGGCGGCGCTCATGCCCGCCATGGTCGGCCTGAGCTGGGGCCACGTGCCCCGCTGGGAGCTGCTGACCTGGCTGGCCGCCGGCATCATCGCCACCGCCTGCCGGGCCTGGGGCGCGCGCGTGTACGCCGTGCGCTATGCGGGGCGCAGCGCGGTCGCACAGCAGCAGTTCACCGACCGCTACGGCTTCGTGTGGAGCACGAGCGCGGTGGTCTGGGGCTGCTCGGTGCTGCTGTTCTTCGAGCGCACGCCGCAGGTCAACCAGTTCATGAGCTGGCTCATCGTGGCCGGCGTGGGCACCTTCCCGCTCAACGGGCTGGCGCTGCACCCGCCGCTGCTCAAGCGCTACGTCAACACGCTGTTCATCACCATGCTGGGCGCGGTGCTGGTGCGCCTCGTGGCCGTCACCATGCAGCACCCGCATTTCCAGTACGGCTACCTCATGCCGCTGCTGCCGGCGCTGCACTGGTTCCTGCTGCTGCGCGCCGGCCGCAACATCCATGAGACCGCGCGCAACAGCCTGGAGCTGCTGTTCCACAACCACATCCTGATCAAGTC
Source organism: Variovorax sp. GW531-E2 (assembly GCF_059423125.1). Lineage (NCBI taxonomy): Bacteria > Pseudomonadati > Pseudomonadota > Betaproteobacteria > Burkholderiales > Comamonadaceae > Variovorax > Variovorax sp. GW531-E2. The sequence continues at coordinate 33,608 of NZ_JBWKXQ010000062.1, forward strand.
GCTCACGCAGCAGCGGCAGGCGGCGGTGTCGGCCGTGGCCATGAAGAACCGCTTCCTGGCCAGCGCCGCGCACGACATGCGCCAGCCCGTGCTGGCGCTGTCGCTGTACGCCGACTGGCTGCGCAACGAGCCCGAGCTGGTGCTCGAACTGGCCCCGAAGATCGTGCGCGCCACCCACGCGGTGAATGCGCTGTTCGACTCCATGTTCGACCTGGCGCGCATCGACGCGGGCCAGGTGCGCCTGCACATCGAGCGCGTCGACGTGGCCGAGCTGCTGCATGACCTCGAGCTGCAGTACCGCCCCGTGGCCGAGAGCCGGGGCCTGGACTTCCGGGTGCACGTGACCGAGGGCTCGTTCCTCACCGACCCGATCCGCGTGCGCCGCATGATCGGCAACCTGCTGGCCAATGCCATCAAGTACACGACCGAAGGCGGCGTGCTGCTGGCCGCGCGCCAGACCCGCGAGGGCATGCGCGTGGAGGTGTGGGACACCGGCATCGGCATCGCGCCCGAGCACCTGCGCGACGTGTTCCTGGAGTTCTACAAGGTCGCCGACCACGCCGGCACCTCCGACGGCTTCGGCCTCGGCCTGGCCATCGTCGCACGGCTGTCGCACGTGCTTGGGCACCCGGTCAGCGTGCGTTCGCGCCTGGGCAGCGGCAGCGTGTTCCGCGTGGCGCTGCACGACGCCGACGAGGCGGTGGCGCAGGCGCGGGTGAGTGCGTCGGGCGGCTGAGCGACGGTTGTTGCCCCGGCCATAAAAAAACCGCGCACGAGGCGCGGTTCCTGATCAAGCCAGCAGCTTCGCGGGCTCAGCCCGACAGCAATCCATTCGTCCGTGCATAGTGAAGGGCCTGCGTACGGCTCTTCACGCCCAGACGGCGGAACAGGCGCCACAGGTGCACCTTCACCGTGTGTTCGCTGATCTCCAGGTCGGTCGCGATGTCGCGGTTGCTCATGCCCTTGTCGAGCATGGCGATCAGCTGGGTCTGGCGCTTGGAGAGCTTGCCGCTGTTAGCGGCCGGCATCTCCTCGGTGTCGTCTTCCGACCCGGCCATCAGCAGGCCGCGCAGGGCGGCTGCCAGCTCGTTGGAGCTGGCCGACTTCTCGATGTAGGTATCAGCGCCAGCCTCGATGCAGGCGTCTTCCATGTCGGCGGCCGGGGCTGCCGAGTACACGGCGATCGGCACGTTCGGATAGACCTGCTTGACCGCGATCACGCCCGAGACGCCATTGGTGTCCGGCAGCTTCAGGTCCAGGCAGAAGAGAGTGGGCGCGCCACGCTGCTGGACCGAACTGGCGAGCTTGTCGAGCCGCTCGAGCTCGACGATGTTCTCGGCGGGGCGCAGGCGACGCAGGACCATCACGATCGCGTCGCGCATCAGGGGGTGGTCGTCGATGACATAAATGCTCATGTTTTCTTCCTTTGTGATCGCACCGTCTTCTCTCTTGTCACACCCGCCGGCGGATGGCCCGCGGGTTGTTGCCGGATCAATGTCCCTGGGTGGTGGACGTTGCCTCCGCCAGTGCCTCCAGCGCCTCGGTGGCGGCGCGAGCCTGTTGCGCGTCGACCGGTTCGAGCTGCGCGGCCAGTGCCGTGAGCGCCGCGCCGCGTTGCGCCTGCAAGTCGGCGATGGTACGGCCCGCTTCCTGCGGCGACGCGAATCCACGGCTTTGCAAAAGGGTTTCGCCGCGCGCATCGAGCAGCTTGAAATAGAAAAGGCCGTCGGCCTTCTCGCGGTATTGCTTGAAGCTGGGCTTTGCCACCTTGGCGGCCTTGGCACCGGCGCCGTCGCGGCCTGCCGCAAGGTTGCGCAGGCCGACCGCGTGGCGCAGCGAGGTCATGAAGGGGCGCGACAGCTTGCGCGCCTTCTCGGCGCCCAGCAGCAGGATGCGTTCGATCTCGGCCGGGTCGTTCATGAGCGCTTCGTAGCGCGCGCGCAGCGGCGCCACCTCGCGGTCGATGCGCTCGAACAGCACCTGCTTGGCGTCGCCCCAGGCGATGCCGTCGGCGTACGCCTTGCGCAGCGCTTCGGTTTCTTCGGCGCTGGCGAAGGCCTGGTAGATCTGGAACAGGGCCGAGCCCTCGGTGTCCTTGGGCTCGCCGGGCGCGCGCGAGTCGGTGACGATGCTGGCGATCTGCTTTTGCAGCTGCGCGCGCGGCGCGAACAGCGGGATCGTGTTGTTGTAGCTCTTGCTCATCTTGCGGCCATCGAGGCCGGGCAAGGTGGCGACCGCATCGTCGATCTCGGCGTCGGGCAGCGTGAAGTGCTCGCCGTACTGGTGGTTGAAGCGCTGCGCCATGTCGCGCGCCATCTCGATGTGCTGCACCTGGTCGCGGCCCACGGGCACCTTGTGGGCGTTGAACATCAGGATGTCGGCGCCCATCAGCACGGGGTACATGAACAGGCCGGCCGTGACGTCGGCATCGGGCTCTTCGCCCTTGGCGATGTTCTTGTCGAGCTGGGCCTTGTAGGCATGGGCGCGGTTGAGCACGCCCTTGCCGGTGACGCAGGTCAGGAACCAGGTGAGCTCGGTGATCTCGGCGATGTCCGACTGGCGATAGAAGGTGACGCGTTCGGGGTCGAGCCCGCAGGCCAGCCAGCTGGCGGCAATTTCGAGCGTGGAGCGCTGGATGAGCGCCGGCTCCTGCACCTTGATGAGCGCGTGGTAGTCGGCCAGGAAGAAGTAGCTCTCGACGCCGGCCGCGACGCTCTGGCGCACCGAGTGGCGGATGGAGCCGACGTAGTTGCCGAGGTGGGGCGTACCCGACGGCGTGATGCCGGTCAGGACGCGCAGGGGAGCTGGAGAAGACGAAGCCATGGGACGGAAGGAGAAACTTAGAGCAGCATTGCCTTGAGCGGCGTGATGAGCAGGTTGACCACGAAGTAGCCGGCATCCATCAGCGGGCGCAGCCAGTAGTTGCTGACGATGCCGGCGAGCACCAGCGCCATCACGATGAAGAAACCGTAGGGCTCGATGCGCGCCAGGAAATTCTGCGCCGGGCCGCTGGGCAGCAGGCCGGCCAGCACGCGGCCGCCGTCGAGCGGGGGCAGCGGGAACAGGTTGAAGGCCCACATCACGAGGTTGACCAGCACGCCGCCCTGGCACATCTTGATGAAAAAGGTTTCACTGACGCCGGCCGCGACGATCACGATGAGCAGCACGGCCCACAGGATGGCCTGGATGAAGTTGGAGGCCGGGCCCGCGAGCGCGACCCACACCATGTCGCGCTTGGGATGGCGCAGGCGGTTGAAGTTGACCGGCACCGGCTTGGCATAGCCGAACAAGAAGGCGCCCGAGGTCGCGAAGTACAGCATCAACGGCATCAGGATGGTCCCGATGGGGTCGATGTGCTTCATGGGGTTGAGCGTCACGCGACCCATCATGGCGGCGGTGTTGTCCCCGAAGTGGCGCGCCACGTAGCCATGCGCCGCTTCGTGCACGGTGATCGCGAAGATCACCGGCAGTGCGTAAATCAGAACCGTCTGTATCAGATTGGAAATATCCACTGCGCGATTGTGTCAGAGAGGAAAGAGGCGGCCGAGCCGTTCGTCAGAGGCCAAGCACCGCGAGCGCACCCCGGCCCTGGCGCACCACGACCGGGTCGTCGCCCGAGCCCATGGGCGTGAGGTCGACCACGGTGGTCGGCTGCGACGGGCAGGCGCCGGCGTCGATGACGGCGCCGATCTGCTTTTCGAAGCGCTCGCGGATTTCCTGCGCATCGTTCAGCGCCTCGGTCTCGCCGGGGGCGATGAGGGTGGTGGCCAGCAGCGGTGCGCCGTGCAGTTCCAGCAGCTCCAGCAGCACCTTGTGGTCGGGCACGCGCAGGCCGATGGTCTTGCGCTGCGGATGGCTCACGCGGCGCGGCACTTCCTTGGTGGCTTCGAGCAGGAAGGTGTAGGGGCCGGGCGTGGCGGCCTTGAGCAGGCGGTACTGCTTGTTGTCGACGCGCGCGTAGTTGGCCAGCTCGCTCAGGTCGCGGCACAGCAGCGTGAGGTGGTGCTTGTCGTCGACCTGGCGGATGCGGCGCAGCTGGTCGACCGCGTCCTTGTCGTCCAGGTGGCAGGCCAGCGCGTAGCTGGAGTCGGTGGGCACCGCCACGACCTCGCCGCGCGCGAGCAGCGCCACGGCCTGCTTCAAGAGGCGCTGCTGGGGGTTCTCGGGGTGGACTTCGAAGTACTGGGCCATGGTGAATTGCTCCTGATCAGGATTCCGCCGGTTCGATCGGCACGCGCCGCTCGCGCACGGTGAGCCACGCACCGGCGGCGCCGCACACGGCGATCATCGCCATGCCGATCAGCGAGAAGCGGTCGGGCACGTGGGAAAAGATGAGCCAGCCGCCCAGCATCGCGAAGGCGATCTGCGCGTACAGGTACGGGGTGAGGGTGGACGCCGGCGCGCGCTGATAAGCCAGGATCAGCATGAAGTGGCCCACCGTGCCCATGAAACCCATGAGGCACAGCAGCGCCCACCATTCCCACGAGGGCAGGGCGGTCCAGGCGAAGGGCACGGCCACCGAGGCCAGCAGCGTCCCGACCCAGCCCGTGTAGAAGTGCATGGTCAGCGGGTTCTCGGTCTGCGCGAGCTTGCTGGTGAGCACCTGGAACCAGGCGTTGGTCAGCACCAGCCCCAGCGGCAGCAGCACGGCCCAGCTGAAGCTGCCGCCGCCCGGACGCAGGATGACCAGCGTGCCGATGAAGCCGCCGGCCACCAGCGTCCAGCGCAGCGGCGACACCTGCTCCTTGAGCGTGGTGGCGGCCAGCAGCGTGATCACCAGCGGCGCGATCAGCACGATCGACGTGAACTCGGCCAACGGCATGTAGCGCAGGCTCAAAAAGGCAAAGAGGCTCGAGCCCAGCAGCAGCGCCCCGCGCAGCGCCTGGTAGCGCGGGTGCTGCGTGCGCAGCAGGGCCGTGCCGCGCAGCGGCAGCAGCACCAGCGTGGTGGCGATGGCCTGGAAGGCATAGCGGAACCACACGCCCATGAGGATCGGCACGGCCAGCGTCGAGTACTTGGTGGCGGTGTCGAGCGTGGCGAAGCAGGCCACCGCCAGGATGACCAGCCCGATGCCCGCCAGGATGCGTTCGGATTCGGTGCGGCGGCGGGTCTGCGCTGCGGCGCGTGCCTGGGCCAGCGCGGCGCTGGCCGCGTTGTCGATGCCGGGCCCGGGGCTCTGGCTCACTGCTGGATGCGGTGGCCGAGCAGTTCCCACACCGGCGTGAGGCTGCCGGGCAACGGTGGCAGCTTGCCGAGATCGCAGTGGCTCTCGTCGGGGCTGTGGAAATCGCTGCCGCGCGAGGCGGCGAAATCGAACTCGAGCGCTTTGTCGGCGTACTCGACGAACTCGGCCGGCGTGTGGCTGCCCGTGACGACTTCAATCGCCTGGCCGCCGTGCGCCTTGAATTCGAGGAACAGCGCGTACTCCTCGTTGGCCGTGAACTTGTAGCGGCCCGGATGCGCGATCACGGCCATGCCCTTGGCGGCGGTGATCCAGTGCACGGCGTCCTTCAGCGAGGCCCAGCGGTGCGGCACGTAGCCGGGCTTGCCTTCGGTGAGGAACTTGCGGAACACCTCGGGGGTGTCGCGGCAATGGCCCTGTTCGACCAGGAAGCGCGCGAAGTGCGTGCGCGAAATCAGCTCGGGGTTGCCGACGAACTTGAGCGCGCCTTCGTAGGCGCCGTGGATGCCGACCTTGGCCAGCCCCTCGGACATTTCCTGCGCGCGCTTGCCGCGCCCGCCGCGCGTGTCGTACAGGCCCTGAGACATGGCGGCGTCGTCGGGGTCGAAGCCCAGGCCGACGATGTGCACGGTTTCGTTCGCGAAGGTCACCGAGATCTCGGTGCCGGTGAGGTAGCGCATGCCGTTTTCGCGCGCGGCCGCGGCAGCGCGGTGCTGGCCGCCGACCTCGTCGTGGTCGGTGAGGGCCCAGAGCTCGACCCCGTTGGCGGCGGCGCGGGCGGCCAGCGCTTCGGGCGTCAATGTGCCGTCGGAGACCACGGAGTGGCAGTGAAGATCGGCATTGAGAGTAGAAGACACCGGCCGATTCTAGGCGCTCTCGTCCGCCGACACCGGCGTGTGGATGCTTTGCGGTGCTACTAGATAAATAGCATTAACCTCATCGCCCAAGCGGCTTGGCGCTTGGCCGCTCAGGCGCGCAGGTCGTGCCTGACGAGGTCGGCGGCGCGCTCGGCGATCATGATGATCGGCGCGTTCGTGTTGCCCGACACCAGCCGCGGCATCACCGAGCCGTCCACCACGCGCAGCCCTTGCAGTCCGTGGACCCGCAGGCGGGCATCGACCACCGCTGCGGTGTCGTCGGCGGGGCCCATGGCGCAGGTGCCCACCGGGTGGAAGATGCTGCCGGCGCGGCGGCGCACCCAGTCCAGCAGCTGCGCGTCGCTGGCCAGCGCGGGCCCGGGTTCGTGCTCCTGCGCCAAGTAGCGCGCCAGCGGCGGCGCGGCGGCAATCTCGCGCATCTTGCGCACCAGCCGCACGGCCAGCGCGCGGTCGGCTTCGTGCGACAGGTAGCGCGGCTGGATCGACGGCGCCGCCAGCGGATCGGCCGAGCGCAGCATGATCTCGCCGCGGCTGTGCGGGCGCAGCAGGCAGGCCGACAGCGTCACGCCCGGGAACGGATGCGGCGGCTGGTGCGGCCGTTCGAAGCTCACCAGCCCGAAGTGGATCTGCGCATCGGGCCACCCCGCGGCGTCGTCGCCCGCCGCAAAGAAGGCGCCGGCGCGGTAGACGCCGCCGTTGAGCGCGCCGCCGCGCGTCAGCAGGTAGCGCATGAACTCGCGCGCGCTGCGCCAGCGGCTGTGGGCGATGTCGTTGAGCGTCTCGATGCCGTGGCAGCGGTAGCTGGGCCGCACCTGCAGGTGGTCCTGCAGGTTGCGACCCACGCCCTCGAGCGGCGCCACCACCGGCAGGCCCAGGCGGCCCAGCAACCCGGCCGGCCCCACGCCCGAGAGCTGCAGCAGCTGCGGCGACTGGATGGCGCCGGCGCTCAGGATCACCTCGTGCCGCGCCGAGACGCGTTCGGCCTTGCCGTCGCGCACACAGTCCACGCCGACGGCGCGCCGCCCCTCGAAGCACACGCGGGTCGCCTGCGCGCCCGACAGCACGCGCAGGTTGGGCCGGCCCCGCGCCGGCGCCAGGAAGGCCCGCCCGGTGTCCATGCGCCGGCCGTGGCGCGTCGTCATCCGGAAGTAGCCGGCGCCGCTGTTGTCGCCGCCGTTGAAGTCGGCCGTGGGCGCGATGCCGGCATGCGCCGCCGCGGCGATGAAGGCATCGGACAGGGCATCGCGCGGCAGTTCGGACACCCACAGCGGCCCGTCGGCCGCGGGCTGCGACCGGTCGAAGTAGGGGCGCACGCTGTCCCAGTCCCAGCCCGGGTTGCCCAGGGCGGCCCACTGGTCGTAGTCGGCGCGATGGCCGCGCAGGTACAGCATGCCGTTGATGAGGCTGGAGCCGCCCGGCCCCCGCCCGCGCGGCCAGGGCAGGCGGCGCCGCGCCATGTCGGGCTCGGGGTCGGTTTCGAAGCGCCAGTCGTGCCGGGGGTGGCCCACGGTCTTGAAGTAGCCGATGGGAATGCGCAGCCACGGGTTGCGCGAGGGCCGCCCCGCCTCGACCAGCACCACCTGCAGCGCGGGGTCTTCGCTCAGGCGGGCGGCCAGCACGCAGCCCGCCGAGCCGCCGCCGACGATCACGATGTCTGCCTGCATCGCGCGCTCAGTCGGCCTTGATGCTGGCGTTGCGGCCCAGGCGCAGCCACTTGTCCGACTCGGCCGCCAGCACGGTGCGAAAGCGCGCCGGCGTCATCGGCTCCGGCTCGAGCGCCAGCGTGGCCAGGCGTTCGCGCACCTCGGGCGCGGCCAGCGCCTTGGCGAGCGCGTCGCTGAGCCGCTCGACGATCTCGCGCGGCGTGCCGCTGCGCACCGTCATGCCGTCGAAGGAGCGCAGCTCGAAGCCGGCGTAGCCCTGCTCGATCATCGTGGGCACGGCGGGCAGGGCCGGCAGGCGGTGCGCACCGGTCACCGCGAGCGCGCGCAGCTTGCCGGCCTGGATGTGGGGCAGCGCCGCCGACGCGGTCAGGAACATGGTGTCCAGGCGGCCAGCCAGCAGGTCGCCCACCGCCATCGGGAACTGGTTGTACGGCACGTGCGTGAGCTGGCTGCCGGTCTGCTGGGCGAACAGCGCGCCGGCCAGGTGCGCCGGCGTGCCGTTGCCGCCGGAGCCGAAGCTCAGCGTGCCCGGCCGGGCCTTGGCCGCAGCCTCCAGCTCGCGCGGCGAGCCCAGCGTCGAGGCGGCGGGCGCCACCAGCACGTTGTAGCTCCAGGCCGTCATGCCGACCGGCTCCAGGCTCTTGAGCAGGTCGAGCGACTGGCCGGGGAACAGCAGCGGCGCCACCAGCGAGGCCGACGACAGCATGTAGACCGTGTAGCCGTCGGCCGGCTGGCGCAGCACCTCGCCCAGGCCCACGGTGCCGGCCGCGCCCGGCCGGTTCTCGACGAACACGGTCTGGCCCAGCCCGCCCGCCATGCGCTCGGCCACCACGCGGCCCGCCACGTCCGCCGGCGTGCCGGGCGCCCACGGCACGATCAGGCGCACGGGCCGGGTCGGGTACGCCTGGGCCGCGGCGCCGGCGGGCAGCAGCCCGGCCAGCAGGGCGGCGGCCATGAGGGCGGCGCAAAGGGATCGCTTCGTCGGTTCGGTCATCGCGGGTCTCCGGGGTGCCAGGGCGGTGGGCGGATTCTGGGCAGGCCGGGGG